>JBKHJK010000424.1:0-3438 GCA_046538215.1 Armatimonadota bacterium | reverse complement strand
CACCACCGCTGGGCAACTGGGACGCTCTATGACAACGTGACGGTCGAGGGTGCTCTCAACGTTCGCAACCGGGGCAACTCCGGGACCGGTCATGGGTGGGCGGGTGCGCAGATGGTTTTCTGGAACTGCACCGCCGAAACCATCACCTGCCAGAATCCCCCGACAGCGCTCAACTGGGCGATCGGCTGCATCGTGCAAAATCGCCGCGGGCAGGGTGAATGGGATTCAAGCAACAATCCGGTTGAGCCGCGCAGCCTCTATCGGGCACAGCTTCAGGAACGACTGGGCCCCGAAGCCGTCGAAGCCATATCAGAGGATACCGGCGACTGACACCCGCCCCGATGACTGCTGGCGCCGGGCACCGCATCGTCACGAATACGGCAAGCGTCGGTGGCGTTTGCATGGGTACTCCCGGGTCCCCTGCAGGGCGTGCCCCGCATCAGTCCGGGCTGCCTGTCGGGGGGGTGAAAGGGTGCATTCGGCGGAGAATGGCCTGTCGTATGCGCCGTATGCGAACCCTCCGCCGGATCAGTGGGGGCTGTCAATCCTCATGCACCGGCGTATCCCGGGACATATCACATTTCACATTCTTTTGTTGCCCCTGAAATTTCCTATTCAAGCAGCCCCACCACGAAAAAGGCCCCGGCAGGAAGATAACGCCGGGGCCTCGAAACAATCAATGACAGCGCTTTGTGTTAGGCAGTCTGCTCTTTGGGCTCTTCGCGGCGTTCGAGTATGGGCGCTGTTCCGTTTTCGATCACTTCTTTTGTGATGATGCACTTGCGGATCGATTTGTCCGAAGGAACATCGAACATCACATCGAGCATGACCTCTTCAATGATGGTGCGAAGCCCGCGGGCGCCGGTCTTCTTGCCCAACGCCTTTTCAGCGATGGCCTGTTGCGCTTCTTCTGTGATCTCCAGCTCGACGTCGTCCAGGATGTTCAGAAGCTTTCTGTACTGCCGCTCCAGGGCATTTTTGGGCTCGGTCAGGATCCTGCACAGTGCGTCCACGTCCAGGTGCTTTAGTGTCGCTATGGCAGGCAGCCGGCCGACAAACTCCGGGATCATGCCAAATTTCGTCAGGTCCTCCGGTGCGACCATTGCCAGCAGATCATCATCAGACAGCTCACCGGTCTCGCCGATATTGGCGTTGAAGCCGATGGCACGATTCGCCGTGCGCTGGCGGATTATCTCAACAAGACCGTCAAAGACGCCGCCGCAGATAAACAGGATATTTCGAGTGTCAATCTGGATGAACTCCTGTTGCGGGTGCTTCCGGCCACCCTGTGGCGGCACGTTGGCGACGGTGCCCTCCAGGATCTTCAGCAGGGCCTGCTGAACCCCCTCACCGGAGACATCCCGGGTGATGGAGGGATTGTCCGCACGGCGGGCGATCTTGTCAATTTCGTCAATGTACACGATTCCGCGTTCAGCCTGCTCGATATCACCATCGGCGGCGTGCAGAAGCTGCAGGAGGATATTCTCAACATCCTCGCCGACATACCCCGCCTCCGTAACGGAGGTCGCGTCGGTGATGGTGAAGGGGACATCCAGAAGCCGCGCCATGGTCTGGGCGATGAGTGTCTTTCCGCAGCCGGTGGGCCCTATCAACAGGACATTGGTCTTGTCAAGCTCGACGTCGTCGTCTGTATAGTCCAGCCGAATGCGCTTGAAATGGTTATAAACTGCCACCGACACGACACGCCGCGCACGCTCCTGGCCGATGACGTATTCGCCCAGGTATTCGTTAATGTCCTGGGGTGTAGGGACGTTGAGCTCCTCGATCCCCTCAGCAGCACGCTGCTGCTCCTTGTTGCGCAGTATCTGATTGCACAGTCCCACGCAATCACTGCAAATATAGACACCGGGACCGGCGATCAAATCCTTGACCGACGGTTTCTCCTTTCCGCAAAAGGAGCATCTCAGGGAACGATTGCCGTCACCTGTTCCCGAGGTGTTCATATCCATACACACTTCTCTCCCAGTCAGTAATAGTCAATTGGATGTGGTCCTTTTTGGGTTTACTGGTCAGTTTCCGGCTGTTTTTCGGCAACTCTGTCAATCAGTCCGTACTCCGCTGCTTGAGCTGCCTCCATATAGTAGTCTCGTTCGGTGTCCTCTTCGATCGTTTCGATATCCTGGCCGGTGTGCTCTGACAGAATTTCGTTGATAATTTTGCGAGTCTTGAGTATTTCCTCGGCCTGGATTGCAACGTCTTCAGCCTGTCCCTGAATCCCCGGCGACCAGGGCTGATGAATCATCATCTTGCTGTGCGGCAGTGCGTAACGATGACCGGGCTCGCCGGCTGCCAGTAGTACCGCGGCCATACTTGCGGCCATTCCCACACACCATGTGTGTACTTCAGGCTGGATATACTGCATTGTATCATATATACCCAGTCCCGCAGTGGCGGAACCGCCCGGGCAGTTGATATACATTGATATCGGTTCAGTCGGATCTTCGCCCTGCAAAAACAGCAACTGGGCGATCACGAGGCTGGCGACCTGGTCGTCCACCGGGGTGCCGATGAACACAATGCGGTCGCGCAAAAGCCTGCTGTGCCACCGACCGATTTTCTTTCCCACGTTAGAGGACGTTCGGGCAGAGACTGAAGCTAGGTTGGAGGAGACCCCCCTTTGGCGATACTTCAACAAGATGACTATTGACGGTCAGCGTCTGGTGGGAGCACAGAGCGGAGAGACAGCAAATATAGAGCTCGAAATAATGCGGACATTCTGCTGGACGTTCCGATGGGGAGCTCTTGCAGCAGGTTGGGGTATTTCGTGGCTGACGGATGAACAGGACATGGGGCTTCAAGACATGATGGGTGAGATCACTGAATCCGACGTCATTGAACCCTGGCGTCTTAAAGTTTTGGAACGTGCGATGTCAGCGTATCTGGAAGGGGACTATCTTAGCTTTCTGCACCTCGTGGTTCCTCAGATTGAGGGGATACTGGCTCAGATACTGCGATTGTCAGGTGAACCAACCACTCAGCAACTCACGCATGGCAGTTCGGAGACCAGACAGAGACCCCTTGTCGATATGCTGCAAGACGACACCATGCGAAAGATACTGGGCGAAGATGTTATATACGCTTTCCGTGCGGTCTTGACGAAAAGAAATGGCCTTAACTTGCGGAACGAGATCGCGCACGGTCTCGCCGACTGGGGCGCGTTTAATTGGGTAAACGCCAACATGGTTCTTCTCTTGCTTTTCCAACTGGTCTGCCTTCGCCGCACTGATAACACATCGCAATGATATCGAGTACATGGAGCAGTGCATTGCCTAACTCCCGATGGAGGTCCATCGCCTTCATCTACGGAAGACTGTGGCAATCGGTATTATCGAGGGAGCGCTGAAAGGAGAAAAGAGAAGGATAATGCCTTATGAATATGCTGAGACGCCGGGGGATACTGAGTGGTTTGTGCATGAT
>JBKHJK010000423.1:0-3446 GCA_046538215.1 Armatimonadota bacterium | reverse complement strand
GTTCTCACCGGCGGAATAGATCTTTCCGATCTCGGCATCTGAGGCGACGGATACATCCAGATCGCTGTTGTCTCGCAGTAGCGGCAGCATATCACTGCAGGCATCTATATACTGTGCGTCCAGATAAGACCGCTGGCGGTATCCCTTCTGTACCCGGCGGTGCCAGTACGCGACGTCATAGGGAATGTTCATCGAGCGATCAATTTCCACGCATGGGCCACAGACACATACGGCGAGCCCATCTTCGGCGGCGGCGTTAATGGCGCGATGGGCGGATTGAGACAAAAAGCGAGCGGACGGAACCACCAGCGCCTTCAGCCCCTCCAGCGCCCCATCGGCGATTTGATCTTCCATCACGATGCGGAAGGGGATATTCCCTCGCAGAAGGGCGAAGGCGGTGCCCTCCACGGAATGCAGATGCTGCCAGCGTTCGGCGGTGTTTTCCTGCCACGGCTGCTCCATGACCTCGGTTGTGGTGGAGTACAGCAGGCCGACCTCAGGTGACACCGGCTCCCGGTCCGCGAGCAAATCACCCACAGCCTGAAGGTCGTCGTACACTTCCGCCATCCCGTCATAGCCGTCGGGATACAGGGCGGTGTAGTGCCCGGAGACCCAGTAACACACCGCATTTGCCCCCTCGGTGATGGTGATCCGGGCCATCTGGGCGATTTCGTCGGGGCTCATCATCTGCAGGCGGGCGCGGGTTGGTGCAAACGGCCCCTCGGTACTCAGAATCAGCTTCGGTGATTGAGCGGTGATATGAATACCGACGCCGAAATGCTGCAGCCCTTCCTCGTCGGCCTCCGGAAGGCGGGGGAGGGGAAAGCTCTGGTACAGAAACCAGTCCTCAACCTGGCAGCGTTCGATACGCTGGATAAGCGCGCCCGCGTCATCGGCGAGCTCCTCCCGGGCCGCGTTCATGTGCAGCAGCCGGCCATAGAAGTACGAATCAGAGGGGATGGTGAACATGAGGAGGTCGTCGCTGACGGACCGGACCGCCTCACTCTGCTCCCGCACATATCGGTCATACGCCGCGCGCTGGAACTCTTCCCACTCCAGCAGAGCGTCATCATCGTCAATCACGCCTGTGCCCCTGTGAACTTCAAACGGCGGCGGCTCCTTACCGTATTCCCCGGCAAATAGCTCCCTGCAGGTGTCGCAGTAACAGGCGTCCACCCGCGTCCCCCAGCCGTCGTCGAAGACAAAGCCGCCGAAGATATTGTAGCGGCTGTAGGCTTTCGCCTGTTCAATAATGACCTGTCGCATCCATTCATAAAATTCATCCTGGTACAGACAGGCCATATCCAGCGTTTCGCCCGCACAATCCACGGCTTCGGCGCCTTCAGGCGGATGCTGGTAATAGTTGCTCATCACTAAAATCTTTATCCCGGTTCCCGCGTAGGTGGCCTGAAGTCGATTCCACTGTTCGCCCTGCTTTTCGGGGAGCACCGGCTCGCCGTTCGCGTCGGTGTCCATCTGGCGCGGTGCAGAGGTATAGACGTAATCAATCCCGGCCTTCTGCAGCCACTCCGGCGACACGGGATTATCGGGATCCACCAGCGTCACTGCGTGAAACGTGTCGTTTGCCATGGTATAAGCCCCCGGCACAAGCAGGATCAATGTCGCGATACACAGCCACTTCAGGGCTGACATTCATCTCGCCCCCTGATGGTGTTTCGTACGTGTGTATGATTGGTTCGATGAAACCGCGGCATATCCCTGCACCTGGTGAGGGAGGTTTGAGGGAAGCACAGTGGAAATATCGCACTGGTGTAGGGTGACATAAACTGCCTGAGGGCGCCTGCGAAAGATGAAGGAGAAGAGAAGGCGCCAGAGGGCCCAAAGCGCTAAGCGCAGGAGGCGTTTTTCATGGAATACGTACAATATGGCAACTCCGGATTGCAGGTTTCGAAGCTCTGCTGGGGAGCGATGAACTTTTACCAGCGCGTGGATGAAGACACGGCTATCCAGAGCGTCCACACGGCACTTGACCAGGGTATCAACTTCTTCGACACCGCCGACGCGTATGGCCGTGGCGAGGGTGAAAAGATGCTGGGGAAGGCGCTGAAGGGACGGCGGGACGGCGTGGTGCTGGCGACGAAGTTCTGGGTGCCCATGTACGACTGGCCGGCAGGCGGTGGGTGCTCACGCTTTCACATCATGCGTGCCGTCGAGGACAGCCTCAAGCGCCTCGACACCGACTACATTGACCTGTACCAGCTTCATCATCCGGACCCGGAGACACCGGTGGAGGAGACACTGGGGGCGCTGGACACACTGATTCAGCAGGGCAAAGTGCGCTACATCGGTGTGGCGAACCACTACGCCTGGCAGGTGGCGCATTACCTGGGCGTTGAGGCTCTTCACGACTGGGAGCCGATGATTTCAATGCAGGTGCGGTACAACCTGCTGGACCGCGTCATTGAAAACGAGACGGTACATTTCGCCAAACGCTTCAATATCGCCCTGATGACCTACGGCCCGCTGTGTGGGGGAATCCTCACCGGAAAATATGAGCGTGATGAGGAGCCGCCGGAGGGGAGCCGCGTGGCGAAAATGAGCAAAATGCAGGAGTTTTTGACCGATGAAGTCTTCGACATTCTCGAGGAGATACAGGCGATGGCGGATAAATACGACATCGGCATGAACCAGCTTGCGGTGAAATGGGTGCTGTCGAAAGACTACATCACCACCCCGATCATCGGTGGCAGCCGACCGGAGCATTTCACGCCCATGTACGAGCTGTTTGACATCGAGATTGATGAGGCCGATTACGAGCGGCTGGATGAGCTGACGGAGCAGTTCCGCTTCCAGGAGTTCGGCAACCAGGCGAAGGTGGAGGGCGGCGATATCGCCCTGAACCGCTGGTAGCAAAAGGCGCCGATAATTAAGCCATGAAAGAGGGGAGGCCGCGGTGGCCTCCCCTTTGCATGTGCGGGTTGTTGTGCAGGACCGCTCAGCGCTTGACGCGGCCGGAGCCACCGGATTTCATGAGATCCTCGACCTCATCCACGCTGACGAGGTTGCAGTCGCCGTGGATGGTGTGCTTCAGGCAGCTTCCAGAGACCGCGAAGTCCACGACGCCCTGCGGGTCGCGGCCATCCAGGATCGCGTAAATCATGGCTGAGGCGAACGAATCGCCGCCACCGACGCGGTCCACGATGTGGGTGATGTCGTACTGTGGGCCGATGTGAAGCTTCTCACCATCATACAGCACACCGCTCCAGGTGTTGTGGGAGGCGCTGATGCTGCCACGGAGGGTGATGCAGACCGTGTCGAGATTCGAGAAGCGCTCCATGAGCTTTTCGCCGACGTACTCATAGGCTTCTGCGTCCACTTCGCCGGCTTCGACATCAGTGCCGGGAGCGTGGATGCCGAACATTTTGTCGGCGTCCTCCTCGTTCCCTACGGCGACATCGGTGTATTCGAACAGATCAGGCATGACC
>JBKHJK010000422.1:0-3447 GCA_046538215.1 Armatimonadota bacterium | reverse complement strand
GCCCTACAGCGTGGGGCTCAACCTCAACATGCAGAGCGGCTCTAGCCCCACATACGTCGGCTTCGGCGAAGCTCAGAAGATGTTCATGGTGGATAACGACCTGTTTGACATCCAGTCGTACATCAACTGGGAGCTCAACGACAAATCCAGCATTTCGATGCAGCTTGGAAAGTCGGATTTCACCGGTGGCTATTCGGATTTCACAAAAGATATGTGTCAGATCCAGTACAATCACAACATCAGCAACCTCCTGACGCTCAGTGCGGGATACCGCTACATCCGCAACACCTCGGATCTGCCGCAGGATCCGCGGCTGGGCTACACAGGTCTGACGCCGCCGAGCCAGAATTATGTGGCAGAGACCTTCCTTGTGACTGTCAGCACGAACTTCCACAGCGGGGCGGGTGGGCGCCGACAGCGCTATACCGGCTACGGAGGTTCGACCGGCTTCGGGTTGGGCAGCTTCGGCGGCTATCGAGCCTCGAGCCCGTTCGGCTCGTCGTACGAAGGATACGGGTATGATTCCGGATATACCGGTGGCAGTTCATACGGCCCCGGCTACGGCGCCTTTGACAATCTGCGCAGAAGCGGTGAGCAGTACAGCCAGGACCGGCTTCCGGGGTACGGGATTTTTGAGGGCGGCCGCGACGACTCCCGCGACTACAGCGAGCCACACGGGGGCCCGCAGGAGGGCCTGGAGACGGGCCTGGGAGAGTTCGAGGCGCAGGAGCGAGCCCCGGAAATTGACCGCCCGCAGGACGGCGTGCAATTGCCCGAGGATTTCGCACCGGAGCGCAGGCCCCGGCCGCCGCGAGCACCCGGTGCACCACCCGGTGAGGGATATATTCCCGATATAGACACGCCCTTCGACCCGACCGACCCGTCGTATGAGCCGGGCACCAGCCTGCTGTTTTGACACCCGGGACCTGACGCAACATGAGCGGGAGCGACATGATGAAATACAGCCACAGAAGACTGGCTTTGAGCATCGCAGCCGTTGGGATCGTCACGCTCTTTTGCACCGGTGTGTACGCCTCCGGGGTAAATCGCTTCCGCAATATCTCCAATGCGCCGTTTCATACAACCACCAGCGGCCCGCAGGGTGCGGTGATCGTTCCTGAGGCGGCGCCCGGCGCTGTGGACACCTCCGCGCTGCAGCGGGCAGTGCAGACACAGCATTCATCCGAAGCCCTCGCGGGCACCCGGGTCACGCTGCAACGTCTGAAACAGGCTGGCGTGGTTGCACAGGATGCCGAAGTTCGTTTCCCCCGCACGATCGTCCATACACGCGACGGCGAGATGGTGCTTCCCGATCTGGCAGATGCAGCAGTTCGCGGGCAGCAGATCGGTGACCCGACCAATACGCTGGAGTTCGAATTTGAGGGCTTCAGCTCGCAGGATGAACGGGCTTTTAGAGACTATCTGGACACAGCGGTGCCCAAGGCCCGGATGGTGTACGGCCCGCCCGCCTTCGACATCACTGTCACCATCATCCAGGACGAGAACATCGAAGCGATCCAGGGCGGAACCTATGACGTCAGCGCCAACGAGATCCGCATCGCCCCGCCCACCGGCAACTTCCCGGAAGACACCTATATTCTGCTCATGCTGGTGCTCAACGCCTTTCATGATGATGCTATCCTGTATTACGACGCGTGGGAGCAGGGCTTTATAGGAGCTGCCGCGTACGTGGTGCAGACCACGGCGGATGTGTCCCCCGGGTACGACCCGATTGATCCGGGGCCCTTTTATGCGCTGTCGGTGTACGAGGCCGAAAATCAACCCGAGTTGGCGAATCCCACCTTCTATCCGGAGTCCGGCACCGACAACATGCTCGTGTGGCGCATCGCCATGGCCCGGGCCGCGTGGCTGAAGTGCTACATCGAGGACAACGATTTCTTTAAGAACTTCAACACCGCATATTACGCCAACTTTGACGACGACCTTCCAGGGAATGTGCCTGCCCTGAAGTTGCTTGCACAGCAGGTCCTGCCGCGGGTGGAAGGGCGGCCCTTCTTTGAATGGTTTGAGCAAAACTACGTGCTCGACAGCAGCGTGCATCTCGGGCCGAAGCTGTATCTGTGGAATATTCCCCTGGAGCAATCGGTAGTGCTTATCGCCGAACTGTACACCACACTCCCCGGCGGCGACGAGCAGGTGAACGGCGGAACCGCTCGCACGACGTACTGGAGTTATGATTTCAGCACGAAGCTGTATGCGGAAGAAGGCAACGTCATTGATATTCCTGGCAGCGGCGCCGATGCAGGGGAAGGTTTTCTGCTGCCGACGTTTTTCAACATCGGCGGTCCGCAGCGAGTGACGGTTGAGATCGAGGTAAACGGCCTGTTGCGCAGCTATCCATACCCGTACGGCGAGCGAGGTTTTGACCCCGGGGAGAACAATCTGTACGGAAGCGTGCAGGGAACCACCGAAGGCACAATTGACGTGGTCGGCGGGCGTGATATCAGTGACGTCGAAGTCAAGCGGGGGGTCTGGGGCGGCAGGATCACCTCCGGAAGCCTCTCCCCGATGCAGATTGAGGTCACCTTCGAGAACAATATCGGCCAGACGGTTGTTCGCACCTTCAACATCGGCTGGGGCTCGTACGTAACGTTCATCAACGGCTCCGAGCAAACGCGCGTCTCACATACTTTCGAAGTCGGAGACAACGGTCTGCACATGATGACACTGCCGATGCGGCCGGCGGCGGGGAGCACCGCTGAAATTCTCAATGTGGATCCTGACAGGCTGCTGATGGCCGACTGGGACCCCACAAAGCAGGGCGAGGACAAGTACTCGATCTATCCCGACATCCGCCCCTTCGCCCCGACGCGTGCCTTCTGGCTGAAGCTGATGTCAGATGCGACCGTCGAGACACTGGGGATTGTGCCTCCAGCGGAAGAGGCCTTTACCACCTCTGTACCCATCGGCTGGAATATGGTGGGCAGCCCCCGGCAGGAGACTGTAGAGCTTGCTGACGTGCAGGTCAGCTATGAGGGCAGCGATCCAGTACCCTTTTCGGAGGCTGCAAGCAACGGCTGGGTGCAGGCGGATATTTTCGGCTACATCCAGGGCGCCGGCTATGAAATTACCGACAGTATGGAACCCTATACCGGCTACTGGCTGCGTGTTTTGCGGTCTCCGGCCGTCCACCTGATATTCCCGCCGGTCACCGACACGCAGCAGGCCTCGACGACGAATGATGACGCTGGTGACAACCTGGAGTGGAAACTTCCGCTGGTGGTGCAGGCGGGGCCGTATGTGAACCGCTGCGCGTATCTGGGAGTCGCTCCGGACGCAACACAGAGCGCCGATCCCGCGTACGACCTGCTGGCACCGCCCGATTTTGGCGACGGTGTGAAGGTTCGTTTCGCGCTGCCGGGCGAGCGGGTGGATACCGCCGCCTGGGCGACCGATATCCGTCCGCAAACTGCCGATGAGCAGACC
>JBKHJK010000421.1:0-3453 GCA_046538215.1 Armatimonadota bacterium | reverse complement strand
GGTGAGGGGAATGCGCTCGCAGTGTCTCTCACAGGCCACGACGATGACAAACTGCCCTGCTTTGCGCTTTTTTGCTATCAGCGGCGCACGTACACGCACGCGGTGTGTTCCAGGGGCGATCTCTTCTTTGGCGACAATCGCATTGGGCATCTTTCGTCACCTCAGCTGCGCAGGCTGTCTGAGCTGTGCGGCCCGGTCAGAAGGGCCCACTTCTTGCGGCTGTCACGACTCCACGGACCGGGTGGTTCAGCAGTCATTGGGGGTATGCTAACATATCGGAAAGGCGGGTGCAAACTTTCGGCAGTAGGCAACCGGCTTCCGCCTGCCAAAACAGAGCGATAACTGCTTTATTTTCGAGAAGAGGCCTCTGTAGTGGCCGTAGAGGGGTTTTGACTATTTTTGCAGCCAGGTGGTATTTTCCGACAATTCCCACTGAATGTCGAAAAAGCCGGCGGCAAGATGCTCGTTCGTCTTGTCCTGGGGGCTGAACCGTTTTGTGGTGAAGATGATGAAATCCGGGAGCATATCGAACCTGTGATTCACATCCAGCTTTTCGCCCCACAATTCCCCACTGAAAATGAGGACATAACGGTCGGGGTTGAGCGGATTGGGGTAACACATCACCAGTCCGAGATCGTCTCCCATATATTCGTGCTCGCCCACCTGGTAGCGATGGTCGCCGATGCGGATCGGCAGGCGAAAGGAGATGCGTGCCAGCAGGAGGTTGGTCTGCGGCGTGCCGAAAAGCACCAGGTTGGAGGTGGCGATGTCATCATCGGTGACCTGTGTGTCCAGCTTCACCCGGGGGTATCCATCGGCGAAAGCGTCCCATTGGTGGCTGAACCGTCGCACCTTCCGGGCGAGTATCCGGTCGTTCTCTCTATTCCCCGCGGTACCCTGGACGACGATAAAGCTGTCGTCAAAGACCTCCTCACACGGCCCGCACAGCCCCCTGCGCTTGGCCGGCGGAAAGCTTTCCTCACGCGGTGGGGCCTCTTCGAGTGAAATGACCAGCCGGTCTCCAAAAGGCTCGATGTGACGGTCTCCCTGTGGCGTCCTCACGAGGTAGCTGTCTCGTGATTTCAGCGGGGCAGTCTTGAGGTTGATGCTCAGGCGGGCTACATTGCTGCAATCCAGCTCCACGTGTGGATCCGCGGGATCGTGCGGATCGGAAATGAGGTGGCAGGTGAACTCGGCCGGTTCTCCCCACCGTTTGAACTGCTCGATGGTCGCCCAGAATGCCCGGTTGTATTCCAGGCTGTAGGTCTTATGCGTGACGGTCTGTGGATCGGTGCGTCTCGCAAACTGCATCTGCCACGCAAAGGCCCTTTCAAACGGCTCTGTGTCGAAGTAGATGTAGTGGCCGGCGTTGGCGTATTCGTCATATTCCACCAGTGCCCCGTCGAGCTCCCGGGCCTTCTGCACCATCAGCCGGGATTGGGCGGATGATATGAGGCTGTCGTTTTCTCCGTGCTGCACGAAGAACCGCTGGTTGCACATCGCGGGCGCCAGGTGGTACGGGTTATCCCACTGTACCATCCACCGCTTGAATGGCGGCATCTTTAATTTGTCCCATCCCCACCAGCGGTACATCTCGGTCTGTCCGGCGATCGGTGTCACCGCGGCGAAGAGACCGGGATGACGCAGGGCGATCGTCCACGCCCCCATGCCGCCCATGGAGACGCCGTTGAGATATATGCGGTCGCCGTCCACCGGATACAGAGACTGCACCTCTTCGATGGTTCGCAGAACATCCACCTCGCCAACGCCCTGGAAGTCCGTGTTGCGCCGCCCGTAGGGGATTAGAAGCATACAGCCGTGTTTGCCGGCGATGTCGAGGATTTCCTGCGGCAAAAGCCACGGATCCAGGATGCTGGTCGTGGGCACCCACCCGTGCAGGAAGACAATCAATGGTGTCGGGGTGTCGGGGGTGTAATCGGGTGGGAGGTACAGGTGATACGGCTGGGCGGTGTGGTCGTTGCTGGTAATGTAGGCGAGTTCGGTGAGAGTTCCCGGCACGGCCCTGCGCGGGCGGTTTGAATGTATGTCATCAATCGCCTGCTGCGCGCAGTCCAAAAACGGCTGGATGCGGCTGTCCGTCCAGCTTCCTCCCTCGGACGAACGAGCGGTGAGGGCCTTTCTGATTTGCAGGCGCGCGTAGGGGTAGTTTGTGTGCCAGACTGCCGAGTCGTCATCGCTGTGACGCTCCGCAAGCTCGGCCACCTGCAACTGGAGTGTGTCAATATCACTTCCCGCCCACACAGTGGCCGAACAAACAGTGAGCAATAAACACAGACAGGGTAATCGCCGCATGCTTTCCCACCTGAACGGAGGTATCACAACACTTCCTGGTTCGGCACATCTGTCCCTGTGCCCTTCTTAGGCAAAAGAAAAGCCCCGGCCGGATGCAGACGCCGGGGCTCGGATCGTTCGAAGACGGAGCGCTTAGAAGTCGAGCGTGGCGCTCACGCCGAACATGTCGTCCCAGTCGCTGGCCGAGGCCATCTCGAGGACAAGAGGGCCCAGCTCGCCGGTGAGGCCCCAGGTGAACTGGTCGTCACCATACCCGGCGCGTGCCGTCAGGTGACTGCCGAGCGCGCGCTCGACGCCCATGTGCACCGTCGCACCGGCATCGTTTGCTCCACATACGTTGTGGATGTCGGCGGCGATGGTGGTGTTGCGTGCCTCATTGACCACGGCCACACCAACGTGGACGGACGGATCAACTTTGCGGGTGACCGTCCCAATCTGTCCGCCGAGGTCGAGGTCGAACTCAGGCGAGAGCACATCCCGCACGACCATACCAAAGGCCACGCGATCTTCAGGGATCAGCCGCACACCGATGTCGGCGCTGGTGGCGCTATCGTCGTCAGATTCGTCAACACGTGCAGTGATGGGGGCATTGGGGCGGAACGTCTTATCCATCAGGTACTCGGAGTAGGTCATGTTTTTGACACTGACACCGACAGCCAGTTGATCGTTGAGATCAAAGCCACCTGCGATCGCCCCGCTGGCCTGGCCTGCAACCCGGGCCTGCACGTCCACGCGGTCATCCGTCGCCCCGGTGGCCTCATCATACACCGGGCCACCCGTCACCCGGGAGAATTCCATCGTTCCTGCCGCCTGGCCGTAGCCACCAACAGCAATATTGCCCCATGCAAACGCTGAAAAGACGCCCATTTGCACTTCCAGCGGTATCCCTTCACTGTCGCGGGCGATGCGGCGGAGGAAGTCGAAGTCATCCTCGCTCAGAAAATCACCGACATCGTCTCCGATGATGTCACCTGCGCTGGCGAGGTCGTCAATCACATCAATATTATCCGCACGGCCGGTGAGGCCCAGAAGTGACCAGCGGACACCACGGTTCCTGCTAAGCCCGGCTGGATTCCAGTAGAGGGCCTGCTCATCATCTGCGACCGCGACGAAGGCATCACCCATCCCGAGAGCTCTGGG
>JBKHJK010000420.1:0-3457 GCA_046538215.1 Armatimonadota bacterium | reverse complement strand
GTTCCCGGGAGAGGATGATATGCCCGTCAAGTGTCGCCCGGACCGTATCGGCGACCGGCTCCAGCATGTCATCACCCTCCACGAGAATCGTGTATATTCCCGTGATGGTCCCGGTCGCGGCTGGTCCCACTCGCTCGACCAGCCGGGGGATAACCTCATATACCGACGGGGGATATCCGCGATTTGTGGGCATTTCGCCGATGGTGAGGCCAACCTCACGCTGGGCGCGAGCCAGCCGGGTGATGGAATCCATCATCAAAAGGACATCGGCGCCGCGGTCGCGGAAGTGTTCGGCGATGGTGGTGGCAGCAAATCCCGCCTGCAGTCGAACCAGGGGCGGCTGATCGGAGGTGGCGGCCACCACGATGGAGCGATCGCGCGCCGGGCCGAGCTTCTCCTCCACAAAATCCAGCACCTCCCGGCCACGCTCGCCGACCAGGGCGATGACATTCACATCCGCGGTGCTGTTGCGGGCGATCATCCCCATGAGAACGCTCTTGCCCACCCCACTGCCCCCAAAGACACCCAGGCGCTGGCCTTCGCCGCAGGTCAAAAGCAGATCAATTGCCCGCACGCCGACAGACATCGAGGTGGTGACCCGTCGGCGCTGTGCGAGGTGCGGGGCGTCTCCGTGAACGGGGCGGCGCGTGTGAGCTGTGATGGGGCCGCCACCGTCCACTGGCTCTCCGCAGGCGTCCACAATTCGCCCCTTCATGGACGGCCCGACCGGGACGCTAAGCCGTTCTCCAGCCGCGATCACAGGGCAGTGAGCCTCGACACCCTGAAGCTCTCCCAGCGGCATCAGAAGCACCCGGTTATCACGGAAGCCCACAACCTGCGCCTGCACCGGTGGACGGTTGCCTCTGGGCTCTATTCGGCACAGCTCCCCCACCTGGGCCGGGGGACCGTTGGAAACAACGGTCAGGCCCGTGACCTCCTGGACCGTCCCCAGACGTCGAAACCTGGGCAACTCCGCCAGTTTGCTGGCTGTCTCCTTCACCCAGTACCTTAGAGAGCTTTGGGCATCATATTGGTCCCCGCCTCGCGGATCTGTCACCATGTGGTCTCTCCCGATACGGCCGCATGAAGCTGGCGCTCAATTTGCTGAAGCTGGGTTTGGATGGTGGCGTCCACCTGGCCCCCGTCGCTTTGCAGCACACATCCGCCACGGCATATTTCGCTGTCGGGGGTGATCTCCAGTTCCACCACGTTGGGTGGTTTCCACGTGCCGTCGGCAATGGCGTCCCGGAGGATCCGGGCGTCATCGGTATGCACGCGGGCATTGATGCGGCCGGAGCGCCCCAGCTCCGACAGTGCGCTTTCGACGGTTCTGACAATCACGCCGGTATCGGTGGCGAGCTCTTTTTGAATAACAGCTTCAGCAATTCCAACCACCATCTTCACCAGCCCCGGCTTCAGGGAGGCCAGGAGACGCTGGCGCTGGCCGCTGAAAGAAGCCAGAGCCTCCGACAGCAGCCGCTGCAGGCGTTCGATGCTCTTCTCCGAGGGGCGTGGGGTGTGCGAGGGGTAGCTGGAAAGTGTTCGAACTTCTCCGTCGGAGCTTTTAGTCTCCCCGTCATGCAGCAGGCCGAACGCTCCGCCAAGTGGACGGACTGAGCGGCCATCATGCAATTCATCGGCCCTGTAAACGTCAGGCACGATTATCCCCTCCCTCAAATTGTCTCGCCCGGCTCTGAATGGCTCCTGTTCCGGAAAACGCTCATCCCGGATATGAGCGTGCCAGATAGTTTCGCAGTCACCGTTGTGCTCTGGAAATGCCTGTGTTCTATATATTGCAGCGGCGGTGCAGCAGGCGCTGCAGTACGGTTTCGATGTCCGGATGCATCTGCTGCGACGGTGGATCAGCAGACCGGCTGTGGGTCGGCAGGCTCTGGAGAACGTGTTCGCGGGTTGCCTCGTCCAGTCCACCGATGATGGCACTGGCCATTTCCATCCGCAAATCGGAGAAGACGTCGGCGATTGTTTCGCTGTCGGCGTCTCTCAAGAATCGCCAGGGATTGTGCGAAGCGTCTGTGTCGGGTCGGCGGTTGCCGCGCCGTGCAGCGAACCACCAGGCACCAGCGGCCAGCAGACCCACGATGAGGCCAACTGCTATGACAGTCATCGCACTCACGGGCGCATTGTTTGGAGAACCCGGGGCTGTGCTGTGGGAGTGTTCAGTGATGAGAGGATGGCCGTCGGTGTACAGGACGCGCCCACGACTGTCAATAATCTGCAGCGCCCCTGTATCAAGCGACGGTTCGCCCCCCTGAAGGAGCGTCAGGACCGCGGATGACATTTCCCCATCCCACGTTTCTGCTGATGCGAGATGAAGGGTAATCAGCGCACTCAGGCGTTCATCACCGGCGCTGTTCACAATGACTCGTGCATCCTCCACGGCATCGAGATCCACCAGGAGAGTCGAGAGCTGCCGGGAGGTCTTCTGCAGCCGGTATTCACGGGTTCCGGGAATCGCAGCGGAAAAATCGAAGAGGCGAGAAAAACTGTCTGTGTCCGCGTCCGCGGCATGGGCGCAGGCACACGCCACACATGCGATAACCACGCACACGAGACGGCAGGTGGTGGCCGGTGATAACCGAAAGGCATTTACCTGAGGGGCACAGAGATTGCCTGCCATGTCCTAAAATCCCCCCACACGCTCAGACACGGCTGAGTAGGAAATGCACTGTCAATTTCTAATTATTCTTCGCACACCTATCGAATACCTGTTTCATAATACTTTTTCTATCACATCTTGAGCATTTCTTGAGGCCAGGATCCGGAACATCTGCCACGCGGAGACGCCAGATGCTGGTCGGAGAATATATCGGTGTTCCGGGGTTGCAGCGAAAAGCGACCGGCTGAGGGAGGAGCTGTATAGACGGTGAATTTCAGTCCACGACGGGGACCGGGTTATTATTGGCCCGGGCAGCATCACAGGCAGGCAGTATGACCGTAAAAGTCGTACCCTGCCCCACTTCGCTGGACAGCTCTATACGCCCCTCGTGGAGTGTGACGATGCGTTTAACGAGCGCCAGGCCGATACCCAATCCATCGCCAAAGGCCCGGCCGCGCCCCGATTGCAGCTCATTATGACCCGTGGTGAACTTATGGAAGATGGTTTCCTGATGCTTTTCGGGGATTCCGGGACCGGTATCTGAAATACAACACTTGAGGTGGTCCCCCTCCCGGCGTACACTAAATTTGACGGTTCCCCCCGCCGGTGTGTAGTTTACTGCGTTTTCACAGAGGTTGATAAGGGCCTGCTCGAGGCGATCCGGGTCACATTCGACCCGGATGCTCTCTTCAGCGAAGTCCGTCCTGAAGGTCAACCCCGCGCGTTCGGCTCTGGGTTCAAACAATCCCGCCACGTGCTCCAGCAGTGGCAGCACATTGACTTTTTTGCGATCCAGCGTAAAATCAGGGCGGTCGAAGCGTGACAGCTCGAGGATCGAGG
>JBKHJK010000419.1:0-3464 GCA_046538215.1 Armatimonadota bacterium | reverse complement strand
GGATACGACCGTCCCATCACCCAGCAGCCAGCGCACGCTCTGTGGGGTCACGTCGCCGAAAAGGCGGATGGCCATGGTGACGGTCTCGCCTGCGGCCACTTCAGAAGCATCTGCGACCACCTCGACCCTCGGGCGCCCGCTGTCTCCCATCTCGTACGCGCCGATATCAGGGGCAGAACCTGAATACGGCAGCGAAACGGGTGCCCCGTCTGACCACTGAAGTTCGCGGTCGAGGGTCAGTATGTTGCTGTCAACATCGGCGGCCTGGACCACTGCTGTTGTATCACCGATGCGAACCGTATCGCCGGGCTGTCGTGCAATCCCGAAGCCGTCGAAGAAATAGGCCGCGTCTTCCACTTCAACCGCGCTGCCGGAGCCGTTGCCCACGGCATGGGTGAGCATCCGTCCCGCGTCAATGAGGGGGCTGTTTTCAGCCGGGGCATATAAATACCGCGACGGATCGTCGAACCGGGGCTGCATCTCGTAGTTGTCTGCGAACTGGCCGTCATCGGAGGTTTGATCGGCTGCGCGTGCGGTCATCAGCTCGTCGCCGACCTGCACCATGCCGTCAACGACATTTGAAACGAATCGCACGTCATCAGCACCACCACTGCCCACGCGGATCTGGCGGTTTGAGCCGTACGGATCGTTGCCTGCGAGCACATTGTTGAGAAAAAGGCTGTTTGTGACGGTCTCTTTGTCACCCCACACACGGATCCCGGTGGCGGAATTGCCGGCGATGACGTTGTTGTAAAACCGCACCGTGTTGAAGTCGAGGGTGTCGCGGTACGGCGAAATCGAGATCAGCTTTGTCCCCCAATTGTCGTAAAACCGGTTGTAGCGGCAGATGCTGCGTGTGGCGTAATAGCCAATCCGGCTATCGGCCGAGCGCCCGCCATCATACGAGCGGGTGATGATATTATCCTCAAAAAGCAGGTTGTTCACACTGTCAAGAAGCACCGATCGGCCATAGTTGGGGTGAAAGACGTTGCCACGGATGACCACATCGGAGTTGCTGCGGTCGGGCAGCAAAAGCAGCAGGGCATGCCCCGCCCGCGAGAAGGCATTGCCTTCCAGTACAAGCCGCTCCGAATCAGACACATACATCATGTTCCCGCCCTGATATTCACGAAGCACGCTCCTGGTCAGAGCCAGATCGGACGCTTCTGTGACCCGGAAAGGGCAGGGACCGCTGGACTTTTCCATAAGGCAGTCGTCAATCGTGACATCTGACGACTGGTGAATACGCACCCATCCGCCCTGATACTCATGCGGCCGCAGCACCAGGCCTTCGATGCGTACGCCGGCCGCATTCGTAACCTCGATGGCGTGTCCCTCCTCGCCCGCCGCCAGTACCGCCGACCGCCGGGGCTCGCAGCGCACGGTCAGGGGTTCATCGGCAGGGGACCGGGCTGAGATCGTCAGTGTGCCGGTATAGGTTCCCGGTTTGATGACCAGCGTGTCCCCCGGCTGGAGGCCACGCGAGGCGCGCTCAAGCGTCTTCCATGGACGGTCCTGCGTTCCCGCATCGGCGTCATTGCCGTCCGGAGCGAGGTAATGAGTCGCTGCGACCACGGGCAATCCCCAGACACACAGAATCACACACACCATCAGAACAATAATGCTGTTGCTTCCGCTGTAAAAACTCACACGTGTCACCTCATTGTTGACGATCAGTCATGCATCGGGTCTGCTGGAAAAACATTACTGCAGGGAGCCGATGATCACTTCATCAAGAAAGTATTCATCGCCCTCCTCCACAAGATCCGTATCGGATGCTCGCAGGTACATGACCTTGCCCATCTTCACATCATTCCCGAACCGGTCCCGGAGCAGGTCTGCGGCACTGAAAGTTATCTCGTGCCATTCTCCGTCATCCACCAGAAGCGGCAGACGGGCGTCAGACAGCCCCGCGCTTTCTGTCTGCGTCAATCGGATGCCGCGGGATCCCTCGGACGTGGCGAAGGCAAACAGGCGCAGTACCAGCGGTGTGCCGGGCGATATTTTGTAGCGAATCATCACATCCGGGTATCTGTCGAGATCCCAGTGTGCGGGCTGCGTCTGAGCCCCCAGTTGGTAGCCGTCTTCGCGGGCATATACGTGCAGGGAGCCGTTATCGGCAGGACCTTCGTCCAGGTACTCATGCGCCTGCGGCATTGGCCGATAGCACATCCACTGCCACCAGGCGTCTTCGTCACTCTCACCAAAGGTATTGTGCTGTAGCGGTGCGTTTTCGGAACGCGGCTCTTCAACAAGCACAAACGAGGTCCCCCATTTCCGGTTCCCCTCGGTATCTGTCACCGCGACCCGCACGGGATAGTCGTACGGCTGATCATAAATATGGGTCACGCTCTGTCCCTCGGCCACGGTTCCGTCACCGAGAATCCAGTGGATCGCCTGCGGCTTGATATTCCCGTGCATCACGGCCTCAAGCTGCATGGTCTCGCCGGGCGCCACCTGGACCGGATCGGCAAGTATCTGGACGCTTCGTCTGGCGTCCTCACCCGTTTCGTAGGCGCCGATGTCGGGGGCATCGCCCGAAAAAGGCAGGCTGACCTGTGCCCCGGCCTCCCATGTCAGCTCCCGGTCGAGGTACAGGATGGATTGCTCGTGATTAATGCTTTCTATGCGGGCATAGTGTCGCTCGCGGCCGACCACGACCGCATCACCACGCTCGCCATCAATGCCGAAGCCGTCGTAAAACCACCGGCTGTCTTCCACCGGCAGCGCGGATCCATTTCCGGTCTCTGTAGTCCGGGTGAATGTGCGCCCGCCGTCAATCAGGGGGCTGCCGGGAGCCGGGCGATAATCGTGTGCCGCCGCATCGCGATACTCCGGATCGGTGTTCATATTGTCAATGAAAACACCGTCTGATACCTCTTCGGCCTCCCCGGGACTGAGCACTTTGTCTTCGAACTGGACCTTCCCGTGGATGAGATTGGAGGTGAATACGAGGTCTTCAGAGGTGCCGCTCTGCACCAGGACCTGCCGGTCTTCGCCATATTTATCGTTTCGCGAGAAGGCGTTGTTGGCGAAGATGCAATTCTCGATCATCTCGGTGGCGCCCCGGAGGTTTGTGGCCATGGCTGTGTTGTCATCGAAAACGTTGCCGTAAAAGCGAATCCGCTTGAAGTCCAGCGTATCGCGGAAGAACCCAGCCAGCAGCAGATTCGATCCCCAGTTTGCGTATATGCGGTTGTGCCGGAAGATGCTGTCTTTGGTGTCGAAGGCAAACCGGCTCGATCCGGAGCGACCGCCGTCGTTTGACCGCACGATGATGTTATCCTCAAAAAGCACTCTATCAACCGCATCAATGAGCAGCGCGCGACAGGTGTTGGGATGGAAAACGTTCCCGCGGATCACGACCCTGCTGTTGGTGCGGTCGGGCCATACTAAGAACGTGTCATGCGCACCGCGGCTGAATGAACAGCCTTCAATGACGACTCTGTCGCATTCTTCAATCC
>JBKHJK010000418.1:0-3472 GCA_046538215.1 Armatimonadota bacterium | reverse complement strand
AGTCCCACCCTATAAGGGTGGATTCTCGGTGGCTGAAGAGGAGAGGGCCCGGCGACTGCTGGAGGAAAATGTGGTGGTATCGCTGCATGATCATGCCGAGGTGTTTTCGAAGGATCCCGAGCAATTTATAGCCTATTTCCGGAACGGGCGGGCGGTGATCCTCTATGAGGGTCTGGCGGCGTCGGGTCTCGACTGCATATTTGACAACATGATGGACGGTACGGCCATCATATCTTCCAAACACAGCTGGAAATTTGGGGATGTCGTTCACGACCTGGGCATGCGGCTTAGTGACATCGCCCATCAGGATTTTGTGCGGGTTGCCCGGAAGGTACAGGATATCCTCGAGGCCAGCGAGACGGATCGGGTGGCTATGGTCATGTGTCTGGAGGCATCCACGCCGATTGAGAATGAGCTGGAGCGCATCGAGATACTGTACGGTCTGGGTGTGCGGTTGATGGGCATAACCTACAGTGAGAGCAATGCCCTGGGGAGCGGCCTTCGGGAGCCCGGTGACGGGGGGTCAGCCTTTTCGGGAGAGAGGCAGTTCGCAGGATGAACGCGGTGGGGATGGCCATAGATGTCTCGCACTGCGGTGATCAAACTGCTCTTGACACCATCGAATGCAGCGAAGCCCCGGTGTTCATAACCCACTGTGGGGCCCGCGCGCTGTGGGATATTCCCAGGCTGATGCCCGATGAAGTTATACGGGCCTGCGCCGAAAGGGGTGGGGTGATAGGCATCGAGGCGGCGCCGCACACCACGCTCACCGAGAAGAATCCCCGCCATAGCATCGAATCGGTTATGGAACGAGAAGTAGCCTGCGGTTTGCGAAGTTATTCCGGGCATTTTTCCCATGAAGGCGGGCTTTGCTCCATGAACTCTTGGCTATGGCCCCATCTGCACGATAAACATTCTCATCACATATTACATCCATTTTATCAAAGATGGCCTCGGTCATCACTCAGCTGGAGTAATTCGCCCTCGAGAGCCCAGACCAGTTGGCGAACTGCCGATTGCCGATCGGCTTAGAAAGTGCGGCGCGATGTCGCGGCGGTTCTGGGGTGAGCGGTCAGGTCTTCAGCAAATAATCCGCGGCGCGGGTAATGTTCTCCCCGGCGGCGGCCAGAAACACCCGGTCTCCCTCGGCGATTTTTTCTCCCCCGCGGGGGACCATGAAGTCATCCTCCTGAGAACGGTAGATGCCGGCGAAGACGCAGTCGGTGGGGAAATCCCTGTCTTTGGCAATTTCCTCGATGCTCCTGCCTGCTGCCCGGGCGGCCCGTGGTATGGTGACAAGCACCACCTCGGCCCGGCCCGAACCGAGCGATGCGAGCCGCTGTACGCCCGGTTGTTCGATGGCCATGTGCATCTGATGTACCACCAGATTGGTAACTTCGGTTAAGGCGCTGGCTCCCGCCGCGCGGTACGCCGTCTCATAATCCGGTTCACGCACTCTCCCCACTATGCGGGGAACGCCGAACTGGTTGGCCAGAAGGCAGAAGGCCATGTTGTCCGAATCCGAACCGGTGAGGGCGACTGCGACATCCGCCCTGCCTAGCCGCGCTTCCTTCAGTACATCCATATTGGTGGCATTCCCGTTTATCGCCAGGGCGCCCGTCTCCGCGTATAGCTGTTCGCATACTTCCGGGTCGATCTCTATCACCACGACGTCGTGGCGGCGTTTGCTCAGCAGGGATGTCAGGCGTTTGCCCACCAGACCTCCTCCAGCTATTACGATGTACATATTACATCTCCCTTCAAATGATTCTCGGCGAGCTCAGCGCCAGGCCCGGGGCGAAAGCAGGAGCACGATAGGAATTATCTCCAACCGCCCGGCCAGCATCCCCAAAATGTAGGTTATCTTCACCGCGGGCACCATATCCACCAGCTCCTGCGCTGACAGGTAGGCGGGCCCCATGTTGCTCACCGCCGAGAGCATCCCCGAGGCGGCCGACAAAAACTCGTGGTCGGTAAACAGCATTGAAATTACCGTTCCCCCGGCGATGAGCGCGAGCCATAGGGTCATCAGGCCCGCCGCCTGGCTCAGTCTTTGCGGTTTCACCGGCTGTCCCTCCAGCAGCATGGGCTGAACCGCGCGCCGGGGCGAGCAGACCCGAAGAAGCTGCAGGCGGGCGGCTTGGAACAGCACCACCAGGCGGAGAACTTTCAGCCCACCGCTGGTGGAACCCATGGGCCCGCCAATGAACATCAGGAACAAAAACACTGGCCTGGCCACCGGGGGGAAACTCTCGGCGTTGATGGACTCCGTTCTGTACCCGGTCGAAGTGGCCGCCACCACCTGGAAGATCACCGTTCGGATCCGATCGAGGGAGAGGTGATCGCCGGGTTCGAGGGAGGTCGTAGTGCCGATGAAAATGAGCACCGTCGCCAGGGCGATGATTAGCCAGAATACCCGCATTTCAATGGACCCCCACAGGGCCCGCCATTCCCCGCGGATAAGGCGGTAATGAGCAAAAAAGTTGACCGACCCGGCCAGCATACCAAAGATAACCAGCCATTCGATGGCCGCGTGGTTGGGGTGGCCGATCCGCTGGAAGTGGTCGATGCTGGCACCGTGGGTGGAGAACCCCCCCGTGGATATGGAAGTCATGGAGTGAGTCATGGCGTCAAAAATGGGCATGCCCGCCAGGGCATAGGCGACGGCGAAGGCCGCGGTCAATCCCAGGTAGATGGCGGCGATTATCTCCACGGTTCTGAGTATGCTCGGGGTCAACCGCGGGGTGGCCAGGCGGGCGCTCTCTGCAGAGAACAGGTGAAATTGCGCCACTCCGCGGCGGAAAGTCACGGCCAGAAAAAAGGTGAGGATTCCGAGGCCGCCGAGAAACTGCATAAAAGCCCGCCAGAAGAGAATGCTGGCCGGCAGCTGCTGCGGGGTGGTGAACATGGTCATTCCGGTGGTGGTGAGGCCGGCCACTGCCTCGAACAGCGCATCCAAATAGGTCGTATTGTCCACCAGCAGCCATATTGGGAAGGCCCCCAAAAAGGAGGTGATGATCCAGGCCAGGGCGCAGACCAGGAAAGCCTCCCGGGTCCTGATCGCAGGCGCTTTGGGTGCCCTACAAAGAGACAATCCCAGCAGAAGGCAGCCGGCTGCCGGCAGCGTGAAGGCAACCAGAGAAGGTAAAGGGGGCTCCGAGCCTATCAGTCCCACCAGCAGTGGAACCAGCAGGGCCCCGGAGAAGACCACCAGTATGGTGCCCAGCGTCGCCCCGACAGAGGTGGTGATTTTACTTGCGTTTTTTAGCCTCCCGGACATGCGCACCTCCTCCACACCGCGCGCAGTAGTTTAACCATCATGCATCATTTACTATATCCTTTCGCATCCCATGAGCTGATAACACCAGCAAATCAGTCGACAGTTCGCCTGCAATCTACCGTCATCGGGCGGTATCTGGTTGAGCCCAAGGAAGGAGGTCGGCCTGGAGACGGTGAATAATCGGAGTAGATG
>JBKHJK010000417.1:0-3475 GCA_046538215.1 Armatimonadota bacterium | reverse complement strand
CATCATCACCAGCGGTGTCTGAAACGCCAGCCCGAAGACAATCAAAAGCCGCATGAAAAAGCGCAGGTATGACTGAAGGAAAAGCTGGGGCTTCACACCGAGCTGGGTGTTGAAGATCAGAAGATAGCCGATGGCCTGCGGAGCCACGAGATAGCAAAAAGCGATACCGGCCGCGAACAGGACGACCGCGGAGGGCAGCAGGATGTAGATAGCCCGCTGCTCGCGGGGGCTCAGAGCGGGCCGGAGAAAAAGCCACAGCTCTACACAGATAAGTGGGAAGGTGAGAATGACACCGCCAAGCAGCGACACGTGCAGCATCAGGAGGATGCCACCGACCGGCTCGAAGATGTGGAAGGTGAACTCCTCCATCCCCGCGGTCTCGGCCCCCACCCGGGCCGGATAGGTCAACAGATCCATTATCCAGGTGCGGAAGTTCCACGAGGCGGCCGTGCCCACCGCGAGGTATGCCAGCACCCGCAGGAGCGAGGAGCGCAGGCGGTCCAGATGCTCCATAAATTCCATCGTCGTGGTCTCGGCCATGGTCGTCTCGTGTGGTTACGTGATACGCTTCTCGCTGGATGGGTCGAACAGGTGAACGCTGGACATATCAACTGCCAGCCTCAGCCGCTGTCCCTCTTCAAACTGCGTGTCGGTGTCAACAGAGGCGACCAGCGACTCCGCGCCCAGATCCAGATAGAGTACCGTTTCGGCTCCCGTCGGCTCCGGCACAACCAGGGTCGCCTCGATGGCGCAGGCCTCTGCGGGATCCTCCGCCAGCTTGAGGTCGGTCGGACGAATGCCCACGACGACCTTCTCGCCGAGATATTCTCCGGCGTTTTCGGGCGGCTGGGCGAGGTGCAGGTCGAAACCCTCACCGGCGAGATGAATATCACGGCCATCGTCATGCACCCGGACGGTGAGAAAGTTCATCGGTGGGCTGCCGATGAACCCCGCCACAAACATATTTTCCGGAGTCTGATAAACGTCCGCAGGCGGTCCAACCTGCTGCAGGCGCCCGTCACACATCACCGCGATCCGATCGCCCATGGTCATCGCCTCCACCTGGTCGTGGGTCACGTAGATGGTGGTGATGCCGAGGCGGCGGTGCAGGCGGATCAGCTCTGCACGTGTCTGGACGCGCAGCTTGGCGTCGAGGTTCGACAGTGGCTCATCCATGAGGAAACACACGGGCTCGCGGATGACGGCTCGTCCGAGGGCGACACGCTGGCGCTGGCCACCCGAGAGTTCCCCCGGAAGCCTGTCCAGGAGACCGTCAATCTGCAGCATCTGTGCGGTCTGCTGCACCCGGGATGCGATCTCGTCGCGCGGCATTTTTCGCAGGCGCAGCCCGAAGGACAGGTTTTCGGCGACCGTCATGTGCGGATACAGGGCGTAGTTTTGAAATACCATGGCGATATCGCGGTCGCGGGGAGAGACGTCATTGACCATCCGGTCGCCGATCCAGATTTCACCGGCGGTGGGCTCCTGCAGGCCCGCAATCATGCGCAACACCGTGGTTTTCCCGCATCCGGACGGCCCGACCAGCACCAGAAACTCGCGTTCGCGAATCTCCAGGTCGAGCCCGTCAACCGCCGTGACCTCGTCAAACGTGCGGGTTAGATTGACAAGCCGGACAAATCCCATGGGGTGCTCACTCAAAGCCTCATATCAGAGGGAAACGCAGCGGTGTTTTTCGGTCCTCTGGCAACTGTCTCAGTTTGACAAATAGACTGCCCGGCGCGGAAGCGGGCAGGCGGTCGAATAAAGACTTTCATCCAGCGCCTCACTGGTGCATAAACAGGGGGTCGCCGGGGCCGCCACGCGTGTGGGTCCACCGGATGGACTTGGCGTGCCCGTCCATAAAGCCGATATTGATATTCTCTGCATGCCACGGGAAGCGGTCATACTGCTCCTGCATATCAAACAGCGGCCTGTGCTGCGACCTGTCCTGGTGTGACTTCGGGCACGATCTATGCGCGGACCACGGGTTGTCCGAAAGCAGCATGGTATTGGCGGGCTGATGGATCTGCTCGGGGCTGCAGACCTCGTTTTCAAAGCAGGCTTCACAGATGGTCGCGTAGCTAATCGGGCCGCTCTCGCCAGTGGGGAACTGCACGAGCTGCTCCTGCTCACCTGAGGGGCAGACATAGACCTGAATATTGGTGACGTACTGGAACCAGCGCCAGTACCATGTGCCGTCTTCAGTGCCCCGGTGCGACGGCTGGACACCGATGCTCAACTGTCCGTCATAATCGTTGGCATACATGCTGGCGGCGGTGCCAAGCTGCTTGAGATTATTAATACAGTTGGCGGTGCGGGCACGTTCGCGGGCGGTCGCAAACACCGGGAACAAAATAGCCGCAAGAATCGTGATGATGGCGATGACGACAAGCAGCTCCATTAACGTAAAGCCCCGACGCGCTGGATTCATGCTCTGACCTCCCGATTGCTGCTGGCTTCAAGGCCACCTGTATTTCTTTTCGTGCTTACTGCCCGGACTCCTCTATTACCACAACACTTACCTGCACATTCGCGCACACCTGGTTGTATCTATCAGTCACTTCAGCCCGAATGACGTGCTCGCCAGCCTCCCACTCATTCGCATTCCACAGGTACCGATAGGGTCGCACATTGGTGATTGAGCGGAAGGCGCCGTCAATGAATATGGCGACACTCCCGCCGTCAAGCTTCCACGGCACGTGGACACCGATCTCAACGGATCCCGAAACACGGTCCGGAGGGGCGCCGAGGATTGCAACCGTCACCCGGTCATCGGGGGCGTCATTCAGATTCGATGCGGCCAGAGGGTGCTGGACACTGACCGGCCCGGACGGTGCTGCAGATTCGGTTGTGGTGGGTTCGGACGTTCCCGGAGCCGCCGCGACCGCCTCCCCGGCTCTGGAGACACCGGAAACCGCCGAGAGGAAGTGCGGGTCCGATATGAGCTCGCGATAGGTCTCCAGCACCCGTTGATTAGCGGTGACGGAGTAGTTGTTGTCAGCGAGGCTGTTGCCGATGGCGTCCACCGAAAACCAGTTGATCATCCGCACCCTGGGGAAGCGCTCGACCAGCGAGGTGTACATCCGTTTCATTTTCTCGACAGCAAAATCGGTCACGTCGCTCTGGAGCGCGCGGCAGAAATGCGTCGCTCCGTATTCGCACACTGCTATCGGCTTTCTGTCGGCGTAGCGGTCGTAAACGTACCGCAAAAGCGCTGCGGGATCCTCTGTCGGGGGTTTTGTTCGGTCGCCGTCCTGGTGCACCACGCTGTAGATATTCACGCCCACCCAGTCCACGTATTCATCGCCGGGATAGTAATCGGGGATGGTGCTGCGCGGGGTCGCAAAGGGGCACCAGATCATCACGACATTTGGCGCCACAGTCTTCATCACGCGATAGACGGTGCGCCACTTCTGGATATACAACTCCGGGTCGCCGGAATAGTTCTGCCAGGTGCCGTTCATCTCGCTGGCAT
>JBKHJK010000416.1:0-3475 GCA_046538215.1 Armatimonadota bacterium | reverse complement strand
CCCCAGGGCGATGGCTCCTGCAGAGGCAATTTTTACCCACAGGGGGACGATGAACGCGCCGCTGTACACCCCGCTGGCGAAGAGGGTCAGTGTTATGATACCCATGATCTGTTGCGCGTCATTGGAGCCGTGGCTGAAAGCCATGAAGCCGGCGGAGACCACCTGGAAGCGCTTGAAGTACCGGTTCAGCACGGCTGGCGTGCAGTGTCCGAATACGTGCAGAAGAAGGATCATCAACATGGCCCCGCCGATAATCCCGATGATTGGAGACACCAGCAGGGCGATGATGATTTTCTGCAACCCCGCGAACTGCAGGACCCCGTAGTTCATTGTCCATCCCAGTTGTCCCGCGGTGGACTGAACTGTGGTGTTGTGCGCGAGTACAGCACCGACAGTTCCACCGATGAGCGTGTGTGAACAGCTGGTGGGAAGACCCAAATACCAGGTAATCAACAGCCAGCAGATCCCGCCGATGAGGGCCGCCAGCACAACCGTGTTGGTCGTATCGGCCGGATCCACGATACCCTTTCCCATGGTGGTGGCGACTTTCACACTGACCAGGGCGCCGAGGAAGTTCAAACCTGCGGCGAACACAATCGCCTGCCGGATGCTCAAAGCGCGGGTGAGAATGGAGGTTGCTATTGCATTGGCCGTATCGTGAAAACCGTTCATGAAGTTGAACACAAGCCCGAAAAATACGGTGGCGATTACCCAGCTAGGCATTCTTTACCACCACTGCCTCGACGAGGTTCGCGGCACCCTCGCAGGCATCAATGGCACCCTCCATGAACTGATATATCTGCAGCCACTTCATGATGTATCTGGGGTCGCCGTCGTATTCGAACAGCTCGCTCATCGCCGCACGGTTCACCACATCGCCCTGGTTTTCCAGCGCATTGATCTCGGCGACGTGCTCGCAGTCGGACGGCTCCATATTGGAGAGGTCTTTCATGCTTGTCTGCAGACATTCGGCTGCTCTGAGGAATATGTCGCTCAACTCTACACAGCGGGGGGTAGGTTCCTCGATATTGAACAACTGGAGACGATCAATGACCCCTTTTGACTGGTCAATGATATCGTCGAGGCGTTCAGCGACGCGGTAGATATCCTCGCGGTCAAATAGTGCAGGGGTGACGAATGTGGTGTTGAGGCGTCTTACGACTTCATGCACGATGTCATCGGCCTCATGCTCGATGTCACTGATCTTCTCAACGTCCAACTCGAGCCGGTGATATCTGTGAACGACATCGTCCACACACTGAGCAGCTTCGTAGGCTTTTGTGGCGAGCTATTCAAAAAGCTCATAGAAGTTCTCTTCGCTGGGCGCAAATCCCCGCATAACACGCTGGAGCGCGTCCAGGAACTTGTTTCGTTCCGGCATTTGTTAGCCCCTTTCGTGCCGCACGCACGCCGATCGCCGGGATACCGTTACCGCCACGGTGCCGTGGCAACATGATCGAAAAGACTGAAGAGGAGTAAAGAGCGCGGATCCTGCGCACCGGCTCTTAATCCAGATTTTATAAAATGTTAATCTGATCTTAATAATAGCCTGACACAGCCATCGGTGCAAGACCGGAAAGGAGGAGTATTGTGATGTGGCTACATACGGAGACCGCCATCAACGCTGAAAACCTGGCCGGTGATGTATGACGCCTGCTCGGAGCACAAAAAGGCAACCAGTGGAGCGACTTCTTCAGGCTCGCCGAATCGCCCTGCAGGGATTATCTGCTCCATCTGCTCCCTGCGCGACTGGTTCATGTCGGCGGTCAAATCGGTGTTAATGATGCCCGGTGCGACGGCGTTGGCGGTGATACCCTGGCTAACGAGTTCTCGTGCGGCTGCCTTCGTGAAGCCTATCAGGCCGGCCTTGGCGGCGCTGTAATTCGCCCGCTGCAGATCACCCATGAGCCCGGCGTCCGAGGAAATATTGACAATCCGTCCCCATTTGCTCTTCATCATCTGCCGCACGGCGGCCTGGGTGCAGTTGAAAGCCCCTGTCAGCGAGGTATCCAGCACGTCGTCCCACTGCTGTTTTTTCATGAACAGTAGATACTGGTCGGCGGTGATGCCGGCGTTGTTGACGAGGATGTCGAGGCCGTCAAGGGCCTCAACGACATCGGCGACCATCTCTTTGACCGCATCAGCGTCGCGCACATCGGCCTGGCAGATGTACGCATTGGAGCCGGTGTCACGGATGTCTGCCGCGGTCTCTTCGGCGGCATCGGAGCTTTCGAGGTAGTTGACAGCCACGTCGGCGCCAACCGCGGCGAGCTGCAGAGCAATCGCGCGCCCAAGCCCACGCGACGCTCCGGTCACCAGCGCCACTTTTCCGCTCAGATCAATCACGGTTATCGTATCTCTTGTAAATAGTTCTGCACGTCGGCTTTGCTGATGAGCCCGGGAACATCTCCGAGCCATTCCGCGACGTCTTCGAGATCCACATCGTTTTCACGCGCCAGGCGTCGTGCAGCCGGCGCGGCTTTCACCCGGGAGCGGGGCTGAGCTTTCTCCACGGCTTGGAAAATGTCGTCGAAGTCAAGCTCTACCTCTGTCCGTTCGCGGTGCTCCTGCAGCAGTTGACGGTTGCGCCCTGCAATGTCCGGAGCAGGCTCTTCTCCTGCCTCGGAAATGAAAGCAATGATGTAGCCAACGGGGACGACGCTGTTTTCGGCCGCATAAATGTGAGTGACGACCCCCGCGGTTTCGGGAGTATATTCGAAAGTCAGCTTGTCGGTGATAATCTCGCAGAGAACTTCGCCGGCCTCGATGGTCTCGCCCTGCTTTTTGTGCCACTGGCCGATGGTGACTTCTTCGAGGTTTTCGGCCCACTTCTCAATTGTTACATACTGCCCCATTTATTCGTGCCGCCGTTTCAGTGCTTCGACATACAGTGCTCTGGCCATTGCAGTGACGACATCCTGTGCGATGGTGTCGGCCGTAATCTGCGAATCATTATTCTCGGTGTCCGTTTCGCTGGCCTCCCTGGCGGCAGTCACATCCTCGGGGTGGATTGTGATCATGGGGATGCGTTGCAGATCAACCGTGACGTGGTCGTCATGTCGGGCGGTCTGTACCTCATAGCGCTGCAGCCCGGCCGCCAGAGAGTTCTTGAGCGTGTGACATATCGCCTCGGCGCGGGCTTCGATGCTCTCGAAGTCGCCGGGCGTCCGAATGGTAATAATCTCGATGTCCCACAGGATGATCGTCGCTGCGGTGGGGGCAGCTTCTTCGTCACCATCGGGTCTGATGAGTTCGTATGTGGGAGCATCCCAGTCCGTCACCGCACGTCTATTGATCTCCGCTCCGGCCTCATACAGCGTCTGAATGAGATACCCCCGGCGGTCTATGGGAGCCGGGTGGGTCTCGAAAATTCCGTAGTCGGGGCGGTGGCGGCCTGCCTCCCTGGCCAGAAGTCGCTCCATGAATGTCAAAAGCCCCACCGCCGGCGGACAGTCGATAATCGCATAGTCGTAAT
>JBKHJK010000415.1:0-3475 GCA_046538215.1 Armatimonadota bacterium | reverse complement strand
TATTGCTCGTAATATTGAGAGTTTTGCCCTTTTTCAGCAGTTAGATGATCGCGATCACGACCAGCAATTCAATGAGCGTAAAACCCCTTTTGGAAAACATGGCTAACTACCCCCTGCAAGCGGATTAACAGACATTATAAATATTATTTCCGTATTCAGTGACGCTAAACCTCCCCCCTACATCAAAAATTTCTCCTGCTGGCACAATTTCAGCAGGGTTTGTTGACCATCGGGCACGAATGACGATACCTGCAACGGGCTCAAGCGACATTCCAGCGGCTGAAAATATCCGGCGGGATGAGCAGGGAGGTCTGATGCTGGATAAGTCGAAGATAGTTGCTGAAACAGCATACGAAAGCCCATCGGAGAAGGTGTCATAATGCCAATCAATATCGCAATTATCGGAGCCGGAAGTGTCGGATTTACACGCAGGGCGGTGCGCGATGTGTTATGCGTGCCGGAGCTTCAGGATACGCACTTTGCGTTCATGGATATCAATCCCAAAAGCGTCGAAATCACTCGCAAGCTGTGTGCGCGGGATATCGAGGCGGCCGGGCTGCCCGCGAAAGTGGAGGTCATAGACACGCAGCGCGAGGCGATCAGAGATGCCGATTACGTCTTCTGTTTCATCCGTGGCGGCGACCTGAAAGCACTGGAGCACGACATAGACATCCCCATGCGCTATGGCGTGGACCAGTGCATCGGCGATACTCTCGCCCCCGGCGGAATTATGTACGGTCAGCGCGCGGTGCCCATCCTGCTGGGAATCTGCAAAGACATCAGCGAGGTCGCCGCAGACAACTGCCTGTTCATCAGCCACTCCAACCCCATGGCGATCAACACCTGGGCGTGCAACAAGTACGGCTACGGCGTGGACATGGTCGGCCTGTGTCACGGTGTCGAACACGGCGCACACCAGATCGCAGCGGCCCTGGGGATCCAGTATGAAGACCTCGACTACATCTGCGCGGGGGTTAATCACCAGACCTGGTTCATCCGCGTGGAGCACAATGGCGAGGACAAAACGGAAGAGCTGTATGAGGCCTTCCAGAATCACGAAACGTATTCGAAAACCGAGAAGCTGCGCATTGACGTGCTGAAGCGGTTCGGATACTTCAGCACCGAATCAAACGGGCATCTGAGCGAATACATCCAGTGGTACCGCAAGCGGCCGTGGGAGATGCAGGAGAAATGGGTGGACCTGGAGGCCGGTGGCAACGGCGAGCCCGGCGGCTATCTGCGGCGAATGCTGGAGCGCAAGGACTGGTACGAAGAGGAGGTCCCGAAGTGGCTGGAAGAGGCCCCCTGGACTTTTGAGGAAGAGGAGCGCAGCCCGGAGCACACCTCCTACATCATCGAATCCCGCGAGACCGGCCGTATCTACCGCGGGCATTTCAACCTCATCAACAACGGCTGTATCTCAAATCTGCCTGACGATGCCTGTGTGGAAGTTCCCGGCTTCGTGGATGGCAACGGGATCAACCCGATATACGTCGGCGACCTGCCGATGGGCTGTGCGGCGGTGTGCAGCCAGACCATCCACACCCAGCGTCTGGCGATGGAGGCGGCGGTGCATGGCAACATTGATTACCTCAGGCGGGCGATGATGATGGATCCGCTGACCGGTGCGGTCTGCACGCCCCCGGAGATATGGCAGATGACCGATGAGCTGCTGGTGGCCCACGAGAAGTGGCTGCCGCAGTATGACGCCGAGGTCTTCGAAGGGGCCCGGCGGCGGATTGACGAAGAATGGATCGAGCCAAAAGGCTACGACGGCCCTGGCCGCCGCGAGCCGCGTTCACCCGAGGAGCTTCGTGCAGCTCGTGAAGACGCCACCAGGCACATGGGCGAAGAAGAGGCCGAAGAGGCACAGGAAGAGCAGAAAGCCAGGGCCGCGGAGAAAGAAGAAGACTAAGGGCAGCGGGGTGTTTATCGCTGCCCCCGACACACAAAAAGCCGGCCCTGCCGCGTATTTTCCGTCATTCGAAACTGCACGTGGGATGAGGCGGGCGCACCGGGTGCTGCTGGATGGGCGTGATATGGCTGTGGGGTGCGGGGCAAATTAGCAGTTGACGCCCGAATCACCATCGCCTATACTACCTAATATGAAGAGCATAACACAGTAATATAGTCAGACGAAAGCTCTCTGGAGGTGAGCTGCGTGCGCATCTACATGCCAGTTATTACAGCAATTCTTGCAGTAGCTCTGGTGTGCACGGTATCCATTGCCGATCCATACACGTCGGTGTGGTACACGGATGCACCGGAAAAACACGTCACCAATAGCTGGATCGGCTCAACGGGAATGTATCTTACGCCGACGGCTCGCACTGCCCCCGCCCAGGCCATGGTGTCAAGCATCCACTGGGTCAATTCAGACCCCGACGCCATGACGACACTGGGTGTGAATGTCGGTATTACGCCGAGTCTGGAGATCGGCGGAACCCGCATTGCTGATGGATTTGGTGGCGACCAGACGGAAGTCATCGCCAATGCCAAGTACAACATTGATCTCACTCGTATTCTCGAACACCAGGACCTGCCCGAACTGGCGGTTGGTGCATGGGATATCGGTAACCAGTTTAACCGGACATTCTACGTCGTCCTGAGCAAGGACCTGGCCATCAAGGAAGATGCAGACGTGTCCAATCTCCGGTTCAACATTGGCTACAGCGAAGCGGACATGAATACCGACAATTCACTCGACGGTCTGTTCGGCGGCATTGAATTCGTCCCCTTCGAGGACGGACTCATCCAGCTTGAATACGACGGTGGCGACTTCAACGGCGGTCTGCGGTATTACCCCAATGAATGGATTTCTCTGGAGGTCGCTTCACTGGACGGCGACGCCGGCCTCGGCTTCAACGTCCACACAGGCTTCTAAGAGGTCACATATAAAGAATATAGACACGAACGAAAGGGGCACCCATGAGGGCGTCCCTTTTTTCGTGCCTTTTTGCAAATCGCACTGAGCGCGCGAACGGGCGTGCATATCTCGGGTGCGGGGCTTTTATCTTACGGGTAGGTGACGCCATCCTGAAGCTGCTGGTGGCGGACGATGGTTGGGGTCAGTATCAGGGTCGGGTGTGAGGCCATCCGCCGTCGAATCTGGCCGAACAGTCCCCGGAACTCCTCGTTGATGGTATCCGCACTCCGGTTCATGCCACCGATGACGATGCTTTGCCCGTCGGCGACGGTGACGGAGGTTTCAGCAAGCTGCGAGCGTACAATCGGGACGGGACTACCCGGACCGGGAGGCGAAACCTCTCCTGCCCATTCGGAGATGGCCGGACGCACCCGGACGGTGACCGTATCGTCGCGGTTGATCCGCGGCAGCACCCACAAATCAATTCCCAGAAAGACGGTGTTGACGACCTGTGCCGTTGCTCTGCGGTAGCCGAACTGGTCGTAGTCGGCTTCGGTGGTGATAAACGGCATGACCTCACCGAAAGCCACCGTTGCGGGGGTGTTGTTG
>JBKHJK010000414.1:0-3484 GCA_046538215.1 Armatimonadota bacterium | reverse complement strand
GCCCTGCACCGGTCCATACCCCAGACAGCACAGTGACGGAGCATATTACTGCTCCCCTTCGCCTGCCTGCTGATTCTCAGATTTGGGGCGGCGGAGCATGATGTTAATGTGTTCATTGCCTGCAAAGCTAACGGGGCTCCACCCCTCAGCCACAAGCTCTTCCAGCTTTTTATTGAGGTGAGCGATGCGGGCCCGAATGTCATGGCTGATGACCTGGTATTCAAACTCTGGCATGGTTTGCCTCCATCTGGATGGGATATCGCCTGGGACGTTATTCGTAAGACTTTCGACCGAGAATGAGGTCCATGGCGCCGCTGGTCGTCTCAATGAGGTACAGTGGGTTGTGGTTGTACGGCGGCATCATTTCAGCGGTCACCGCAAAGTCGTAGCCGATACTTTCCAGCGCATCCATCACTGCAGGCCAGTCAACGTCGCCTTCGAGAAGGTCAACGAAGCCGGGCAGCAGGCCGACATCGGTGCGGAAGTCCTTCAGATGCACGGCCTTAATCCGGTCACTGAGTATCCTGATCCACTGCTCCGGATACCCCGTCTTCAGCACATTGCCGACATCAAAGTACGCGCCGATGTATTCATGGTCAATCTCGTCAATGAAACGGGCGAACTCCAGCGGGCTGAGCAGGAACTTGTTCCACACGTTTTCGACGCCCACGCATACACCATGCTGCTCGGCCACGGGCCCCAGCTCGCGACACACGTCCGCGGCGACGTCGTAGGCGACATCATACGACAGCTCCGGCGTCACCGTCGTCGGAACCATCAACACCGTCGAGGCGCCGAGTATTTCGGCAAACCTGAGGCAGCATTTTGTGATCTCAATGCCCTTCTCGCCCTTCTCCCCTCCCGGCAACACGACCGGGTCTCCCCAGTGCAGGCCGGTGGCGAAGGTGGGCAACTGAAGCCCGAGATCATCAGCCATCTGCTTGATTTTTGCGATGTCGTCGTCGGGCGTGTCCATGGTGATTTCGCCCTCGGCCTCAAGGGTCAGTTCGACAGCGTCGTATCCCAGATCACTGGCGGTTTCAAGGATTTCCCGCACGGACATTTCTCCAGGAAATGACCAGAAACTGATGGACTTTATCATGATGCTTTCCCCCGTTCAGAGAATTCGTCGTGTAATCAGATGTGGGTGGCGGTGCAACCTGAAACCAGAGGCCACCCGGCTATATATATTTCACCCCCCGGCTTCCGAAATCCTTCTTTGTGGGCGTTGTTACCGGCGCTTCAGAGGTCTCTTACACAGTGTTTATATGGGCGCATCAAAGGCCGGTGTGGGGGTGCCGATACCGATTGTGAACGCCATCCCACATACTCTGAGGGACAACCATGAAAGACACATCGCCTGTGAAGCAATTAACCCAACACGACGGAATCAACAGTCTCATGGCCGAGATGCAACGACTGAGCGATCCGCTGGACATGCTGGCGGCGGTCGCCCGTTGCACGCCGCTGGAGAAGGTGTACATGTGGGTCATGCTGCCCGTGGAACGCGGTGAGCAGGAGATCTTCGTGGTGTCGCGGTATCCGTGGCCTCAGGACAACGCACAGAGCCTGGTGGATGAATTCCTCATGTCAGCACGGCGCACGGCGTCTGACCACGAGGTGGACCTCCCCCATGCGGATATCGTGGAGGTGCGCTATACGTGTTTGAATGACGAGGGAAGATTTGCGCCAATAAATGAACCTGCGATAGGGCATGTTGGCATCGTTGCACGCCAGCGCCTGCGTGCGATACTGCGGGTCTATGCGGCCGAGGATTCGGAGCATCTGCAGGAGTTTGCCGAGACCGTTTCCCACACGGTCGCGTCGTACATTGACGCGGCACTGCTGGCCCGGCGCAATCGCATCATTGAGAACACACGGGATTGCAGCGGCTTCCTGTCCCGCGAGGCTTTTCGACAAACTCTCAACCAGGAAATAGCACGTATCCGCAAGAGCCCGCACGAGATGGCTCTTTTGCGCATTAAGCTGGTGTCTCGGACGGAGATCATGGACGCTTCACCCGTCGAAGAAACGGTCGCGATCGCCCGCGCCATGGTCGAAAGCGCCGTGCGCCATGGTGACATCGTCGGGGAACTGAGCGGGAACGACATAGGGGTATTAATGCCCTACACCGGTCCCCGCAACGCCCTCATCGCGGCCATGCGAATCTCAGATGCTTTTAACAGCAACGAGGCCGTCGGTGCTGTCTTTGATCACTTCATCGGCCTGTCCGGATGGTCAATTGCCGGATCTGACGCCGAAGGGCTGCTGGTGGAAACAGAGCAAGCGGCGCGACAGGCGCAGTACACCAGCTCCGGAACCGTTCAACTCTACATGTAGCGCCGGCAATAATAGCAGAACATAAACCGATGCATCAGGAAAAAACGCTGGATGTGTACTATTGCCTGCTATTCATTCAGTCACCGTCCGCAGTTTCCACGGAGGCACTCTGCCGCTTGCGGGCCTATTGTAAACCGCAGGCGTTCATGAAGTATCGTGGATGCGCGGGCAGTCTGCGGCTTTCTCGACGGTCACGCGAAATGGCTCAAGGGCACCTCGCCCTACGGCCCGGCGCATCCCAACGTCTGCGCGGGTCCGATTGACTATTACTACCTGCACAACTAACAGGCAATCTCGCGATGAGTGCCACCGCCCCACGGCCTGTCCCGTGGGGCGTTTTTTTGTCTGTGTGAACATCAGAGTGGTAAACAAATTCCTACTGATGCCGCGCGCATCGCGTTTCTATCGGCCATCCGGGCCTGAAGAGCAGCCTCGATAGGAGCTACAGGACGGCGAAGGTATCTCGGCACCCGGTGGCTAACGTTGTTCATAAAGCGCTCCTGCAAAAGGGGAGGTCATCGTATGCGTCACATTATTGCTGCTGTCGTGGTGCTGGCCGCGATTTCCGTTATCGCCGCCGACATTACAACTGTGTTCACCTGCGACCCGCGGGGAAATCTCGTGCCTAACGCTACCATCGAGGTCTCCTCAGCCGCCGGGCCGGAAGGCACGAAATATTCCTACGAATCCCTGCAGGACGGGGACCCCGGGAGTCGATGGGCCTCGAAACGTGACACCGATCCACCCGTGTGGATCAAAGTGACCTTCGAGAAGCCGCAGACCATCAACACCGTCGCCTTCATCGTTACGGATATGCCGAAGCTGTATATGACCATCAAGTCAATCGCCGTGGAGTTCTCCGACGGCTCGAAGGTTACGCGGAATCTTACTGATCGACCGGGTCCCTTTGTGATCCGCTTCGAACCTCGGGAAACCGAATGGTTCCGCTTCATCATCACCGAAAGCTGGCAGAAGCGTAATAACTTCGGCCTCAATGAGCTCCTGGCCTTTGCCGATCCGGAGGAGACGGTGCAGGTGAAGAGACCACCGAAAGAGCAGTGGGCGGACGTTGACGTAGAGCCTTTGGGGCGTGAGGAGCATCCCTGCGTGTATATCACCCCCGAGGACGTCCAGCGAGCGAAGC
>JBKHJK010000413.1:0-3498 GCA_046538215.1 Armatimonadota bacterium | reverse complement strand
CTCTGGCTTCAGCTCGCTGGCTCTTTCCACGTGATGTGTATTCGGGTTTACCTCCGAGCACAGCTCCGCCAGGCGTACCGTGTTGGCACTGTGATATCCACCGACAACGATCATCACATCAACATCAACAGCCACCGCAACGGAGGCATCCTGTCTCTGGGTGGTCGCATCACATATCGTATTACTGACAGTCAGGAGCCGAACCCGGCCAAGGAGTTCGGTCACAAGCTGCTGGAGGTTGTCCAGGCGCTGTGTGGTCTGGCTGACGACGGCGGCCTTTTTCTGCAGTTCAATTCCGTTGATATGCTCTGCATCTTTGACGATAGTGGCCCGATTTTCGGTGTGTGCGACGATGCCACGAGCCTCCGGATGTCCGGGATCGCCCAGCACCAGGACCTGCCAGCCCTCATCACACAGCCGCCGGGCCTCCTGCTGGGCGCGGGCGACGAAGGGACAGGTGGCATCCAGGGCCTTCAGATCCCGCTGTTGGGCCCTGGTGAGAACATCGGGTTCACTGCCGTGAGCCCGGATCATGAAGGTTTCGCCCGGTTCAAGCTCCTCGATCGATTCGACCACCCGAATCCCCTGCTCCTGGAGCTCTTCGACCACCTGCGGATTATGGATAAGGGGACCAAGTGTGGCGCTCAACCGGTCACTGGCGGCGGCTTCCTTCGCCATTTTTACCGCCCGTCGCACGCCGAAACAAAAGCCGCCCTCTTCGACAACAGCAATCCTCATGGTTATTTCTCCCGGTTGAGCACCATATCAACAAGACCGGTGAAAACACCAGCATTGGCGGGAAGCAGCGTCGCCTGCTGCGAAGCCATATCAGCGATTTTTTCCGCCCGCTGGCGCGCTTTTTGCAGCCCCATCAGTGCCGGGTAGGTCATTTTGCCGGACGCTTCGTCGGCCCCGACGGGCTTGCCAAGCTGTTGTTCGGTGGCTGTTTCGTCGAGGATGTCATCCGTGATCTGAAACAGCAGGCCCAGATGCCGGGCATAGGTGGTGAGCGTCCGAAGATGATCTTCGGAAGCGCCCGACAGAATCGCCCCGGTGCGGGCGGCGGCGGTGATCAGGCTCGCCGTTTTATTGGTGTGGATGTACTCCAGCATCTCCGCGTTGGGCTCTTCCTGCTCCCCCTCGATATCCGCGGCTTCTCCCGCGATGAGACCCTCAGCACCCGTAGCAGCCGCGAACTCCTCCACCACTCGCGCCACTCGCCCGGGGTCTATGGAGTTTCGCAGTGAGGCAAGAAGCTCAAACGCACGGATAATCAGGGCGTCACCGGCCAGAAGAGCAGTGTGCTCGTCGAATTGTATGTGGCACGACGGCCGCCCGCGCCGCATCGGAGAATCATCTATACACGGCATATCGTCATGGATGAGCGAGGCAGCGTGCATGAATTCCAGCGCCATGGCGGCAGGGAGGACGTCCCGGGCCGTCAGCCCGAAGATCTTCGCGGCCTCGATGGTGAGGAAGGCTCGTACCCGCTTGCCGCCGCGGGTGGAGTAGTGCATTGCTTTTAGGAGCTTCTGTGGCGGGCCGGTGTCGAGCAGGAGATAGCTTTCGAGCGACTCTTCGATCAGTTCACCGGTGTTTCGCAGCGCTTCTTTTGTGTTCATCAATGACTGGTTCTCCGGTCCGGAGGAGCTTCAGCTCGATTCTGCCGTGCCGACGAGCACACGTTTCGGGCTGGGCTCTTCGATGATCTCTTCGTCAATGACCTTCCGGTCAACTGTTTTGTCGTTATGGAGTGTCAGGCGCAGGGTGAGCTGCTTTTTCCCGGCCTGTCCTTCAGCGGCCACCCGCCTTTGCCCCTTTTGCAGTGAGGAAGACTTCTTCTCCTCCACCGGCGGGGGAATCGGCTCCTCGCGCGAGACCTCCGTCACTGTGATTACGGTGATTGGAGGCGTTTTCGTGCCGACAGTCAGGGTCTCGCCCGGATGCAGTGTGCGCCCTTTGAGCCCGGAGTTCATCTCATACAGCGTCTCAACTTTCATGTCGTGCGCCAGGGCTATCTTCTCCGGGTAGTCACCTTTTTTTACGGTGTAGCTGACTGGCTTTTGCGTCCCCTCGGCAAGTTTCTGGGCGGTCTGGCGAATGTCGGTGGAGATTTCATCGGGGGCTGCCGAGCACGAACGGATGGACACGTCCTCTTTCAATTCCTGGGAGATAATTTTCCCGTCCTCCGCTCCCGAATACCGCGCTTTCAGCGCATCAAGAGCCTTCTTTGCCAGCTCTTCGGAGGCCATTGCGACCACGTCATTGCCCTCCACCGTGATATTGACCGCCTCCACGTGGACGGTGACCTTATCATTAAGCTTTTCAACGGCCTCCTTCACGCCGAGCACGGGGCGTTCGTCAGCAGGGATGGCCGCATCCTCCCACTTTTCCTTGATGAATGCCTCGCCCGGCAGATCCTTCGTGGCATCCTTTACGAGACGCTTTCGCACTTCTTCGGCGTCATCGCGGGTCGCAACCAGACACACTATTTCGTCATCCACGATAATGGCCCTGGCGTACCGGCCCCTGTTGCCGAAGGCCATTATCAGAAGCAGTGCGGTGATCACCGCCACAGCCACCAGCAGTCCCGCCCGGTGGTAGCGCAGGGCGCTCTCCAGCCGTTCGATACTCCGCAGGGCCTGTCTCAACCTGTCTTCCCGTCCGCTATTTTGATCCATATTTCTCGCAAACAGGCGGTGGAACAGTTGCGCGTAATGCGATTATACGGCTTGCTCCACCGCCCAGGGTGTTGTGAGCGGCACCCACCACCGTATGAGGATGGTGTCGTATTGAGATGTATCCGAACGGCCTACCGCTGGGCCCTGATCTCCTGAAGCACGTTTGCGGCCTGTTCTATCTGCAACTCATGCCATGATTCGACGGTATGGTCGCTATCTTTTTCAGGGTCGAACTCAGCAAAGATTCGATCCGGGACCAGTCCGCGTTTGCCATCTTCATCTTCCAGCCCGATGTCGGTCTTCTTGGGCGTCAGATAGACCGCTGTTGAGAGGAACAGTGCAGAGTTGTCACGCAGCTCGATGATGGTCTGGACCTTCGACTTACCGAAGCTGCGCTGCCCGACAATTGTGGCTCGCTCGCGGTCCCTGAGAGCGCCTGCCACGATTTCCGAGCCGCTCGCGCTGCCCGGATCAATCATGCACACCATCGGAATGTCTTCGTCCACAAGGCTTCCAGGGCGGGCGTTGAGCACCTGCTCATTCATGTCGCGGGCCTCGATGTAAACCACCGGGCCCCCATCCAGAAACAGGCTGGAGATGCCCACCGCCGCGTCGAGGAGACCTCCAGGGTTCATTGACAGGTCGAGTATCAGCGCTTCCATGCCCTGTTCCTGAAGCTCTTCGAGGGCCTCACGCGTTTCATCCACCGCAAGCTGGTTAAACTGTCGCAGCCAGACGTAGCCGACGTTGTTGTCCAGCATCTCGGACTCAACGGTCGGGATATCAATCTCATCGCGAACGAGGGTAACATCAAACA
>JBKHJK010000412.1:0-3506 GCA_046538215.1 Armatimonadota bacterium | reverse complement strand
CTATTGACCTGCCGAAAAAACCCGCGCGGCGTTGCGTAATATCAGCCCGCGGAGCATCCGGTCATTCAGCGGCTCCATCTGGCTGTTGAAAACTCCATCATCAACTTCGAGTACCTCGGGAATACCGTGCGTTCCCGGTGTGACGGACATGGTGTTGTTGAGGATTGATATCATCTGCCCGATAACCTGCTGCTGCCCCCCCGCGCTCATTTCATTCTCCGACATCAGTTGGATCTGCTGTTGAATGGCGGTATATTCGGGGCTCCCGGCGGCCGGCTCGCTGCCTGCGCTTGCATGGTACCGACGTACACTGGCAGCCCACTGCGCGACGGGGATACTGCTACCACCGTTATCTGGTGTGGTTTGAGGCGGCTGTGGAGTGGGGATTTGCGGAGTCTGGGCCGGCGTGTCATCACTGGCAGGGATTTCAAACGTCATTTCACGATGTGCAAAAGTCCAGTATGGGGTATCGTCAACCCACCTGTGGGTGAGTTCGGCGACGATGCGGTATTTCGTGGCATTGCCGATATCCACGGTTCCGGTGTACTGGTAGCTGTCGGCCGTATCGCCTCTGTCGAACTTTTTGGCCCAGATCTCCTCGGAATGAGCTTTGACGCCGTTTTTCTGCCGCGCCGTGAGCACCTCGTTGTTGCCCACCACCGGGCCGTGCCCGATCCACAGCGCATCGGGAAGGACCCGGAACGTGCCACCGGGCTCAATATATTCAACCAGCACCCGCAGCTCGTTTTGGACATTCTTCTGATCCTCGGGCCACAGATTGTCTGTCCAGACGCGTCCCTGCACGCTCAGGCGAGTGCCCTCGAGGGTGTTCTGAGCAATGTCCATTCTGATGTCCTGTGCAGAAGCTGTGGCCAAGATGCACAGGCTGAGTGCAGTCACGACACCGACCATGAGCACGCTTCGGACGGATTTCATCGGGTCACCTTCCGGGTGTTAAATATGGGCGGTTGCGGTCAGTCGCTGGCTCACCAATAACGTTCTTTATGCCGATTACGATATCCTGCACGGACAACTTTGTGCAGCCCCGGAAGGAATCGGTGCCCGCCGGAGCGAATCTGTCGGGTGAGAGCATGCCAGGCATTACGTCCGCAGGGTGCGCCGGGACGAGGGAAGAGATTAATGCAGATAATCATGTACGTTATTGCCGGGCTCATGGGACTTTTCGGCGCCCTGTGGCTCATCGCTGCAGGGAAGTGGCACTCCACTGTCCACGTCATCATCGGGGTTGTCCTCCTTGGTGTCGCCGCCGCGCTGGTGTATATCGCGCGCATGCAGACCCCGGATACGAAGATCATCCAGGAGATCGAGCTTTCGGGAGACGTCAATCCCGAACAGATGCGATGCAATGCCTGTGGCGGGCAACTTTCCTCGGAAAACCTCGAAGTCAGGGGCGGGGCCATTTTCGTGGAATGCCCCTACTGCGGCACCGAGTATCAACTGGAGGAAAAGCCGAAATGGTGACCTCTTCGGCCGGTCTGTGGGAACGCATCACCGGCTACGTCCGCGACGACTTCCAGCGGCTTTCCACACGGCTGCAGGCGATGATAGAAGGTCCGCCCTCATCCGGACTGTACACCTACCGCTGTGATGGACCCGAAAGCCGCCACCGCCTCCATCTGCGCGTCCATGACGACAGCAGTGCAGTGGTGTTTGTAAACGCTACACAGGCCCTGCACCTGCCGCCCTCCATGGGTCACATGCTGTACCTGGCGCTGGAGGGGAGTGACCCCGACCGGGCGGTGCAGCACCTTCGTGTGGTCTATCCGGACGTCGCGACGGGGCGCCTGGCGGCAGATTACGGGAATGTGCAGGTGGTGGCCGAGAAGCTGCAGCAGCAGGGGTCGCACTGCCGTGTGAAAGAGCTGGGCATCGAGCAGCCACCACCGTTTTCCGTCCGTGCCCGGGCACCGTACAAGGCCGACATCGCCCTGCATTATGAATGCAACAATCACTGTTCTCACTGCTACAACGAGCCGGGGCGCAAGGCCAGCGTGTCACTGCCGATCCAACGGTGGGAAGAGGTCCTGCAGCGGCTGTACGATATCGGCGTACCATACATTGTTTTCACCGGGGGCGAGCCCACGCTACATCCGGACCTGGTGCGGCTGGTGGCTCATGCTGAAACGCTGGGGCAGATCACGGGCGTGAACACCAATGGACGCGCCCTGGCGGATCCGTCACTCGTTGAAAACCTGCTTGAGGGTGGTCTGGACCACGTCCAGATAACCCTCGCCTCACACCGGCGTGAGGTACACAACGAAATCGTGGCCGCCGACGCGTTTGATGAGACGGTTGCTGGAATCCGCAACTGCCTGGACGCCGGGCTGCACGTGCTGACGAATACAACGCTTCTGTCGAACAATGTAGCCGAAGCGCTCGATATCGTGGATTTTTTGCACGATCTGGGACTGAAGACCTTCGCCATGAACGGCATGATCCACTCCGGCTGCGGGGCCCGGCACCCGTCGGCGGTGGAGGGGCCACAGGTGAAGCCGGTGCTGCAGCGGGTGCGAAACCGGGCGGAGCAATATGACATGAGGTTTTTGTGGTACACCCCCACGATGTACTGCCGGATGTCGCCGCTGGAAATCGGGCTGGGGTACAAATCCTGCAACGCTGCGGAGTATTCCATCTGCATTGAGCCGGATGGTGATGTGCTGCCATGCCAGTCGTATTACAAAGCCTGTGGTAATATTCTCGACGATCCCTGGGACGTTATCTGGAACTCGCCGCTGTTTCGCCGCCTGCGGTTTCGTCGTGAGCGGCCGGCGGAGGCCGGGCTGCCGGAGAAGTGTCACGAATGCGAGCAATTGATGGTCTGTGGCGGCGGCTGCCCCCTGCAGCGCCGGGCCGAAGAAGAAGGGAAGGACAATGAGTGACCGGACTTTGCAGCAGCGGGTCTCCAGCCTGCTGGGAGGCTCAGAGACCCCACCAGTGGAGCCCGATATCCACCATTTCGAAGATTTGACGGGAAATGTCGTGACCCGCTTTCATCTCCGTGTTGATCTCGACGGCGGAGGGCTTCTCATGGCCAATGCTGCCGAGGCAGCCCACCTGTCAAATGTGGGAGTGCTGATGGCTCACGGGATTCTCAGCGGCCGAAGTGATGACGGCATCCTGCAGGACATCAGGGCCAGGTTCGAAAGCGTTTCAGAGGACACGATTCGTGCTGACCTCGCGCAGATGCACTCGATTATCGAGGAGCTGGCAAGCCCGAGTGACAACTACCCGGTGAGCAATTTCGCTGACCCGGAGATGACCGGCTGGACGCGGGCTCTGGCGGCACCGATGCAGGCTGACATTGACCAGTGCGACCCGGAGACCGCCCGCCAGATGCTTCTGAAGCTGTGGAAGGCCGGGGTGCCACACGTGACCTTCGTGGTTCATCCCGAAGGCGACACCGGACAACTGCCGCGGCTGGTGGAAGCCGCCGGGGATATCGGCTTAATCTCTGGCCTGCGGGCTGTGGCGAGCTGGATGGGGGA
>JBKHJK010000411.1:0-3512 GCA_046538215.1 Armatimonadota bacterium | reverse complement strand
CTTTTGATCAATATCTTCTTCATTGGCATCAACATGCCCCACGATATCCACGTTGGGCAGACCGCGGAAGGCTGTATGAAGCCCGTGGAGCCCCAGCATGGGTTTGGATGTGTCTTTGACGATCGCAATTCTCCAGGTTTTTGCCATCACTACAGCCCCCCGATACTGCGCCCACCGTCAATGACATGGTTGGATCCGGTGATGAACGCCGCTTTGTCAGAACACAGGTACAGGATCAGATCGGTAACCTCCTCGGGTTCGGCGGCTCTTCCGAGGCGGGTCTGCATCTTCGCCATCTCCGGGCGTGTCAGCACAGGCCCGGGCGAAACGCAGCAGGCTCTGATCCCGTGGGGCGCGCCGTAGAGAGCCAGGGATCTGGTAAGACCGATCATGCCGGTCTTGGCGGCTCCGTAGTCAAGTGACATGCTTCCGGTGACCCCGTCCACGGATCCCATGTTTATCACCACGCCGCTCTGCTGGCGGATCATCTGCCCGAGGACCGCGTGGGAGAAATACACCGCGCCCTTCAGGTTCACATCGAGGCCCCAGTCAATCACCTCGATGTCGAGCTCGTGGAAGGGCTCCGAGCGCCCGAAGACGCGCCGGGAATTGCCGCCCGCGCAATTCAGCAGTATGTCAACGCTTCCGTACCGTTCCACGGCAACGGCAACGGCGGCTTTGATTTCATCGTAGCAGCGCACATCCACCTTCACGCCGACGGCTTCGCCCCCCTGCGCGCGGATCTGTTGCGCGGCTTCCGTCACGCCTTCTTCATTCACATCCGCAAGCACGACACAGGCGCCATTTTCGGCGAAGCGTTGTGCTGTCAGCAGGCCCATGCCTGAGGCAGCGCCGGATACGATTGCGACCCGATCTTCAAATTGCATACTTACCTCCCTCTTTCAGTGAGCAGAAAGTGCCGGCAGTGCTCTGTGGTCTGTACTACGTCGGCGGCGCTCAACGGGGTACCGTCAGGATGACCTTCCCTCGATTCTCGCGACGCTGGAGGATGGCGTGGGCCTCTTCCGCCTCCGTGATCGGCAATGTTGCGTGGATTATTGGCCTGACTGCACCTGATGCGAACGCTTCCCACAGCGTGTCCTCAAGCCCGCTCAGTATTTCGGCCTTCACCTCGGGCGAGCGGCTGCGGAGCGTGCTGCCGATGAGACGGATGCCCCGCCTGAAAAACAGGTTCATGTCGAGTTTGGTCATCGCACCACCGAGCGTCGCAATCACGATCCACCGCCCGCCGGTGGCCATTTTCTCGATGCAGCGGCCGAGCTGGTCACCGGCGATGCAGTCCAGGGCGATGTCAACCGGATGTTCTTCCAGCGTCGCAACGAGGTCATGGGTGACGCGATTGATGGCGATATCGGCGCCGAGATCCCGCACGAACTCCACCTTCTCATCGGTGCCCACGGTGGTCAGCACCGTTCCGCCGAGGGTCTTCACGAGCTGGATTGCCGATGTTCCCAGGCCGCTTGCTCCGGCGTGGATGAGCACGGTATCGCCCGCACCCAGGCCGCCTTCCATGCACAGGTTCAGATACGAGGTGGCGAATGTCTCGGGGATGGCTGCCGCCTCGGCCATTGAAAGACCGTCCGGGACCGGTAAAGCGAGGCCTGCGGGGACGGCGACCCTCTCGGCGTACCCACCGCCTCCGAGGAGCGCGCAGACTCTGTCTCCAAGCTCCCAGCGGCTGTCATCCAGCGCATGGCTGACCACTCCCGCCGCCTCCAGCCCCATCCACTCCGGCCAGCCGATCGGTGGCGGATAGTCTCCGGCACGCTGCATCAGGTCCGCGCGGTTTACTGCGGTCGCGTGGACATCTATGATGATCGCGTCGTCCTCCGGAACAGGATCAGGGACCTCCGTCCAGACCAGCGATTGCTCATCCTCTACAATAATTGCGTGCATCATCTCACTCCCAATATAGCACCGCCTGGCAGACGCAATGAGCATCCGTGGGAAGTCCGCCCGGGCGCCTGGAATTGTCTCCACGGGGGTTTCTATGAATCGTCAGTGTCGTCCCTTGAGCCCAAGGCTCCATCCGCCATCCACGACGTAGTTCTGGCCGACAACGAAGTCTGCTTCCTCCGAGACGAGGAAGGCGATAAGGTTGGACACAGTCTCGGGTGTCGCAATTCGCCCCAGGTAGTTCGTCTCAGGAATGTCAGCGATGCTGGTGCCGGGGCGTGGCACCAGCCCGGGTGAGACGCAGTTCACGTTGATATTATGCGGTGCGACCTCCATCGCCAGCGTTCTGGAGAATGCGATTACGCCGGCTTTTGCCGCCGCGTAATCCGCATGTTTGCGCTGTCCTTGCAGCGCAAGGGCAGAGGCCACGCTTACGATCTTCCCGCCGCCCTGCTCGATCATGTGCCCGACGACAGCACGTGCGCAGAAAATCACGCCCCGCAGGTTGACATCGAGGACGTGCTTGATGACCTCCTCGCTGGAGCCGGCGACCGTGGAAGCCCGCTCCCTCGCACTGCCGCCCGCGACGTTGACCAGGATGTCAATCTGCCCATGCTGCTCGATGGTTTGCGCAACCATGGCCTCAATGCTTTCCGTGCTGCGTACATCCGTTTCGATAGCCGTCGCTTTGCCGCCGTCGGCGACGATCTCCTCAGCCACGGTTCCGGCGGACTCACCATTGACATCGCACACAACCACTGCTGCACCGTCACAGGCGAGTCGTCTCGCTGTTGTCGAACCGATATATCCGCCGCCACCCGTTACTATTGCCACCTTGCTTTCGAGGCTCACGGCTGCTGCTCCCTTCGCGAAAAACGCTCCGTCGGCCCCTTACCTCGCGACATGTTTGTCTCCCATGCACTATATCCGGCCGCAGCCAGGAGCGTCTCCTGCACCGTCAGGTCGTGTTCGTATGGGTACGGATTGTCGATTTCGCCGTTGATAATCCCTGCGAGCTCGATGAGTTGGTCGTCGTAGCGGCCATTCATAACACCCACGTTGACCGTGTCAGTCCCGGCCGGGTACTCCGGGGTGTCTTCGCGCAGTGTCAATCGCACGTGCAGAGGAGCCTCCCGGTAGCCGATCCACGGCTTTTCCAGCGGGCAGATCTCGACCGTCCCTTTCGTTCCACAAACCAGCAGGCGGCGGTGGTTCATGCCCTCCACCTCCACGATAGAGGATCGAATGGTCGCGGTGGCCCGGGGATACTCCAGCACCGCCAGCCCGTTGTCATTGAGGCCGTCATCGCGGGTCGACTTTTGAAACGATGTGACATCTTCCGGGCGGCCGAGCATCGTAACCACCAGGTCTATCAGGTGGCTGCCGAAGTTGTACATCGCTCCACCTGAGAAGCCCGCCAAAAAGCGCCGGTAGGAGTCATCATCGTAACGGCTCATCACCGCGTCAATCTGAAAGATATCGCCAAGCCATCCCTCGCGCACTGCCCGGAAGCAGAACTTTATCGCCGGATTGGTCCGGTACATGTAGCCCATCTGTATGGCCAGCGATCGCTCCCTGCAGCCGTCGATCAAGCG
>JBKHJK010000410.1:0-3512 GCA_046538215.1 Armatimonadota bacterium | reverse complement strand
GCCGTACCTTCTTCACCGCCATTCACCCCACCTACGAAGAGGACGATGTCCGCGATATCGCCGCAGCTATCAGGAAGGTCGGGGCGGCATACAGCGACTAAGCAACTCCGACTGCAAGCGTGATCTCAGGGCTCGCCGATACCACACCTGTCGGCGAGCCTTTTTTCACTCCTCGTCGTCCCTCCTTTGTCGAAAATTGCGCTATGATGTAAAATTATGGTGCCAATCAGATATTCCCACTGACATTTCACCTGCAGGCCCCAGTTTTGCAGGACAATATAGGCGCATAAGGAGAGAAACATGGTAGCAAAAGACATTATGACAACCGATTTTCCATACGTGAGACCGGACACTGTTCTTGCAGACGCCCAGGATGTGTTGTTCAAGTCCGGCACCCTGCTGGTACCAGTCATTGGTGAGGATGGCTGCCCGTGCGGGGTTCTTCTGGAGGCGGATTTACTTCGCGCTGTTTTGCCGAAGTTTCTGGACAGTCTGGCCAGCCTGAACTTCCTACCGGAATCGTGTTCCCTGTACGATGTTGATATCAAGGTGGAGCAAATGACGGTGGATGAAATCATAGAGGAGCGCACGCTGCACACCATCGAAGAGGACACGCGCCTCGTGCAGATCGCTCATATCTTTGTGACGAAGAAGATCGCGGCCGTCGGGGTCGTGCGCGACGATAGTGTTATCGGCATGGTTCATCGAAGGGATCTTGTCGAGCACATCTTCGAGCACACGCTGTGCGAAGTGGAGTATGATGACGAATGACCTGGCCTGCGATCACAGCCATAGCGATTTTTGTCGTTTCCTACCTTCTTCTGGCATTCGAAATCGTTCACAAAGCGACCTCAGTCATGGCCGGCGCCGTGTTGATGATCATTCTCGGGATCATCACCCAGCACACGGCACTTCATGGTGACCAGACCCTCAACATCCAGGGTGTTGACTGGAACACGATCCTGCTGCTGGTGGGTATGATGGTGATCGTGGCCATTACCCGCCAGACGGGTGGGTTTGAGTGGATCGCAATCAAGGCGGCGAAGGCCGTACGCGGCCATCCGACGAAGGTCATTATGCTGCTGTGTATCGTCACAGCCATCCTGTCGGCGTTCCTGGACAATGTGACCACAGTCATAGTGCTGGCTCCGGTGACCATCCTGATTTTCGAGCGACTGGAAGCCGATCCCGTTCCGGCCCTAATTTCGATAATCCTGGCCTCGAACTTCGGTGGAACCTCAACTCTGATCGGCGATCCGCCCAATATCATCATCGGTTCTGCCGCCAGAATCCCCTTTATTGACTTTCTCTATGTGGATGGTGTGGCCGCGCTCATATCAATGGGCGTTCTTCTGGCCGCCATCGCTCTCGTCCTGCACCCGCGCATCCGTGTTGAGAAACACCTGCAGGAGCGCGTCATGGAGTTCAATGAGGATGATGCGATTACCGACCCGGTGCTGCTGCGAAAATGTATTATCGTTTTCAGTGTGACACTGCTGGGCTTTGTCCTTCACGGTTTCCTCGGATTCGAAGTCGCAACCATTGCCCTCACCGGTGCAGTGCTGCTTCTGTTGTGGCATGACGAGGGGCCTGAGGAGGCCCTGAGCAATGTTGAGTGGACCACCATCTTCTTCTTTATCGGTCTGTTCATCATGGTGTCTGGACTGGCTCAGACCGGTGTGGTCAAGATGCTGGGTGAGGCACTCCTGAACGTCACCGAGGGCAGCACCAATGTATTGACAATGGTGGTGCTGTGGCTGTCCGGTGTCTCGGTGAGTGTCATTAATAACACCGCCTACGCGGCGATGATGACACCGCTGATCCAGACAATAGCCGAAACCCTGCACGCCAATCCGGATGGGGCTTCGTGGGAGGCCGTCTATCACAGCAAGGACGCCCTGCCACTGTGGTGGGCTCTTTCGCTTGGCTCCTGTCTCGGCGGCGTCACCACGCTGGTGGGATCGGCTGCAAACGTTGTTGTCGCCGGCATCGCCGAAAGCAGTGGACATCCCATTTCATTCGGCAGATACCTCAAGTACGGCATACCGATGGCGTTCATCACGCTGCTCGTCGCCACAGGCTGGCTCTGGCTGATATTCCTGCGATAAGCGCGCTTCGGAGGCATTCGTATGAGCGAATTGCAGCGTTTTGGAATCTCGATGTCCCGTGACCTGTTGCAGCAGTTCGATGAGGCGATCCACACACAGGGATACGCCAACCGTTCCGAGGCGATCCGAGACATTGTCCGCAACTATCTCATCGAGCGGCATACGAAGCAGTCTGATGCCGAAGTCGTCGGCACCGTCACGCTCATTTACGACCATCACACCCGGGGGCTGGAATCACGCCTCATTGACATCCAGCACGAAGACGTGGACGCCATCCGCTGCAGTACTCACGTGCACCTCGATGATGATAACTGCATCGAGGTGCTCGTGGTGCGCGGACGGGCGCAAAACGTCCGGGAGATCGCCGACAGCCTTATAAGCACGCGCGGTGTCAAGCACGGCCATCTGACCTGCACCAGCGTGGAAGCGATCGGCAAAAGCACGCACAGTCACGACCATCCCCACGATCATGACCACTGATGCCGCAATCCGTGCAGCAAATGGGGCCTGTTGCGGTGGAGGTGCGCGCTGAATGAAGCGTGTCGTCAGTGTGAGTCTTGGCTCCAGCAGCCGGGACAAACAAAGTGAGGTCGAGCTTCTCGGTGAGCGGTATCTCCTCGAGCGCATCGGCACCGACGGCAGCATGAAGCTGGCGATTCAAAAGATTCGTGAGATGGACGGCCAGGCGGACGCCATCGGCCTCGGCGGGATTGATCTATACCTCGTCGCCGGAAAACGCAGGTGGGTCATCCGCGACGCGCTGAAACTGGCAAATGCCGCCCAAAAAACGCCGGTCGTTGACGGAAGCGGCCTTAAAGATACTCTGGAGCGCCAGACCGTCCAGACACTCCATGACGAAGGGCACCTTACTCCGGCAGGCAAAGACCCGGCCGAGGTCAGGGTGCTGGTGGTGTCGGCCGCAGACCGCTTCGGGATGGCGGAAACCTTCGTCTCACTCGGCTACCGCTGCACCTTCGGTGACCTCATTTACGCCCTGGGAGTACCCATACCGCTTCGCAGTCTTAAGCTCGTCGAGCTCGCTGCCACACTGGCCTGTCCAATCCTGGTGCGTCTTCCCTTCCGCATCCTGTACCCCACCGGCGGCCGCCAGGAGACATCGGTCAGGGGCGGCTCGAAGTATTTTGCAGACGCAGACATCATTGGCGGCGACTTCCATTACATCAGGCGCCACCTGCCACAAAGCGGTGACCTGCTGGCGGGTAAAACCATCATCACCAATACCACCACTGAAGACGATGTTGATCTGCTCAGCAGCCTTAAGCTCCAACGCCTCATCACCACCACCCCGAGAATCGGCGGCAGATCGTTCGGCACAAACGTCATGGAAGCGCTGCTGGTCGCTATATCAGAGCGTCTCCCGGAGGACCTCCAACGGGGCGACTA
>JBKHJK010000409.1:0-3516 GCA_046538215.1 Armatimonadota bacterium | reverse complement strand
CCTCGAATTCGATAGTCAGCTCGTCGGCAGCATGGATGTCCTGGGTCGCGACAACCTGGACGAGGACATCGTAATCAAGATCTTCGATGCGTTCAATCACTTCGAACAGTTCATCACTGTCAATCTGGCCGTACTGCTGTGTTTCAGGGTTCGGCAGCAGTCCCGCCTGCTGAGCGCGGTTGCGGACATCAACCCTCAACAGCCGCAGAAGCGTGTTGAAAATGTCCTTCGGTGCAGCGTTGGCGGGAATGATGCTGTGGGCAACGACTTCGTTTTCTGCAAAAACACGGAGGTTGGGCACCGCCTGCATCCCAACATGAAGCTGGTCGCGCTCTGCCACAAAGAGGCGCCGAAAGGCGGTGATGGAAACCACGAATTCATCAATGGCTCCCAGCTTTTTCATCTGCTGCGCCAGATATTCGACAATCTCTTCCTCAGACGGCTGCGTGTCGGAAACATCGTCGGGCCATGGGGCAACCAAAAGCACCGCACGTCCGTTTTCGCCGCGGACAGCCCCCTTTCGATACGCGGCTGCACTTGCCAGATACAGCATCTCAAAGAGGGTTGTTTGAAGCGTATCAACGGGTTGGGCTGTATCAATGATGCCGCGCAAAAGCACGTCACCGGCTTCATACACCACCGGACTTTCGGATATACCGGCGTGGATCCGGCGCAGTTGTTCGTATTTTTTATCCAGGCGCTCGAGCTGGTTGGTGCGGATGGCCAGTTGCGCCTTTCGAACTTCCAGCTCATCCTGGCGGGCTTCAAGCTCCGTCCGGCTCCGTTCCAGATCCTCGCGAATCTGTGCGAGATCATCGTTTTTCTGCTCGATGATACTGGCAAGCTCTTCGTTGTGGGCCGTCAGTTCGTTTTGTTTTTCGCGGAGCGTCTCCACACTGTCAACGAGCTCCTTTTCCTTTTCCTGCAGCGCAAGGTTTCGTTTTCGGAGCTTTTCAACATTCTGCCGGGCCGCTTCGAGGTTTTCGGCGACCTCCTGGAGATTCGCGCGGGCCGTGTGCAACTCCTCTGCGGTGGCCTGGTATTTGGCGCGCAGTTGCCGGGTTTCGTGCTGGAGATTGTCCCGGGCGTGCCGCAGCGTGCTCACCATGTCCTGCAGTTCAGTGCGCTCTGTTTCAAGCCCCGCTATGCGTTTTGCCAGCGCCAGGGCCCGGTCCTCCGCCTTCTTTGCGTCCTCGCGGAGCTTTGCGGATCTTTCGCGCAACGTACGGGTGATCTGAAGCAGATTCTCGTTGGTCTGTTGCAGGCTTATTGTTTCACGAGTGAGATAATCAAGCTTGAGGAGTGCGGTCTTGGCCATGGGGCTGACCAGCATGGCAACCAGCAGGCCGGTGAGGGGGAGCAGAGCGCCGAGTATGATGCCCACCAGCCGCGCTGTTGCACGGGGGCGGAGACCGAATATCGAGCTGCGGCTTTTCCCAAGCCGGTAGCCGATAACATCTCCAGCCCACGCGATGAGCCCTCCGAGCACGGCAAGGCCGACAAAAACGACGATAGCATACGCAGGCATGGTTTCACACCATGATACAGCAGTTGCGGGCCGCTCACAAACTATCCTCTGGCCCTATACATCAGATATATACCGGTGGCGAACAACAGGACGTTTGGCAGCCAGGCCGTCAGAAACGGCGACAGAAGACCTCGCTCACCTGTTAACGTCAGCGCGTGAAAAACGACGTAATACGCGAACACCACCAGCAGAGACACACCAAAGCCCACACCGGCGGTCGCACGCATCGGGCGGACCCCGAGTGCCGCGCCGAGCATCGCAAATCCCAGGGCACACCACGGCAGCGCCAGCCGCATGTGGATAAGCTGATGAATCTCAACGATATGCGGATGATACTCGAGATCCATCATCCGTCGCTGGTGAAGCAGCTTCTGCAACTGCGCGATGCTCATGTCGTCGGGGTCGCGGTCAATTTCGCCAACCTGCTTCGGAGTCCTTCCTGTATAGATCCGAATGGTGCCAACTTTGAGCTCCTCAAGCGTGCCGTCTTTCATCTCCTTGTGGGTGGGATTCTCAAGGATCCAGTATTCTCCCTGCCAGCGGGCGTGTTCGGCCTGGTACAGTCGGGCGAATTCGCCCTTCTCGAATTCGATCACGAGCACCCTGTCAGCCCGCTGCAAAGAAGGGCTGTAGCGGCGCATGTAAAACATCCGTTTCGGAGGGCCGTCGCGCGGAATCTGGAAGGTGAGATATTCAGCATCCCTGCCACTCTCCCGGTATTCTCGCAAAAGCTGCTGTGCGCGCTGAGTGCCCCAGGGAGAAAAAGCCTCGTTAAAAGCGAGCGTCACTCCTGAAAGAATAAAACCCATAAATATGACGGGCACGGCGACGCGGAGGAAGGGGATGCCTCCGGCACGAAGCGCCAGGAGCTCGCCGTGTGACGAAAGACCGCTGACAGTCATGAGGCTGGCAAACATCACCGACATGGGGATTGTCAGTACGATGACCGCGGGCAGATTATAGGCGAAGACCCTGGCGACCAGACCGAGGGGCAAATCCTCGCGCACGACCATCTTTAGCGCCCTGGGGAGAAGCTCCACGCCGACAAGAATGACGGTGAATGCTCCAACACCAAAGAGCAACAGCGGTAAGAATGATGATGTGATGTATCTGTCGAGCCGGCGCATTCAGCAATCCCTGCTTCTGTTGCAGCAATGACGTGTGGTCCGGTGATGCAGTGGGGCGGCAGGCATATTCGAAGACCGGGTGCGCCTACATTCGGAACTTTTCACCCAGATAGTACTTGCGGGCCTGCGGGTCGTTCACAATCTCGTCGGCCTCCCCCTGCACCCGGATCTTGCCCTCGAAGATGATATAGGCCCGGTGGGTGATGCCGAGGGTCTCGCGCACGTTGTGGTCGGTGATTAATATGCCGATTTCATCGCCCTGCAGATCGGTGACGATGGATTGAATTTCTTCAATCGCGATCGGATCAACACCGGTGAACGGTTCGTCAAGAAGAATGAACGAAGGGGAGGTGCATAGAGCGCGGGCGATCTCAACGCGTCGCCGTTCGCCGCCGGATAGAACGGAGGCGGTGCTGTCGGCCAGGGCCGCGATACCGAGCCGCTTCAGGAGATCATCCGCGCGGGCGTGCTGCTCCTGCATGGCCAGCCCCTGCATCTGCAGAATCAGCAGCAGGTTTTCTTTCACCGTCAGTCTGCGGAAGACCGAGGGCTGCTGGGCCAGATATCCGATGCCCTCACGGGCGCGAGCGTGCATCGGCATGCCGTTTAGGGATACGCCGTCCTTGGTGACGGTTCCGCTCTCGGCCCGGATGGCGCCCATGATCATGTAAAAGGTCGTCGTTTTACCGGCGCCGTTGGGCCCCAGAAGCCCGACAATTTCTCCCCGCTCAACCCTCAGGCTGACCTCATCAACAACCCGGCGGCCGCCATAGCTTTTTACGAGGTTTTCGGCGATCAATGCCATGGGAGTTCGCTTATTCTTCCTTCAGCGGCGTTTCTATTTTCAGATGTGCGTTGTCC
>JBKHJK010000408.1:0-3518 GCA_046538215.1 Armatimonadota bacterium | reverse complement strand
GGACGGTGGCTGGTCGGTGCCCTTCACCCGGTGTTCTGCGGCCTCCTGCATGATCGTCGGGATGACACCGAGATCGAGCCCCTCTATTCTCGCCTGCATTTCTATGGGCCTGTCCCCGGCCAATCCCGGACGTTTCCACGTAAACGGCAGCGTCCCGTCCACCACCACCTCCTGCTCCTGCCGCTTCAGAACCAGCGTATCTATTGCCACTACGCCCTCCTTGACTGTAACGATGGGGACGTTGAGGACATCAAACTGCACCCCTGCCATACCGGGATTGAAAACATCAATGCTTCCGCGGACTTCAGGGCTGGACGGACGCCCGCTCGCCATGATGGTGAAGTCGAGCTGCCCCTCGACGCCCGTGTCCAGAGGCAGCCAGGGGCTGTAGTGCTCTACATCGAGCCCGGAGGCCTCCACGAGCAGGTTGATCTCATCCTGGAACTGAATATCGCCCTGGGCGGTTATGAGCGCATCTCCCTGGCGGGCATGGAGGTGAATCTCCCGGATACTGTTCCGGTCAACTTTCGCCGAGGCTTGCACATCCGGCAGGGACACTCCATCCATCGCCCCCTCCACCACATCGAGGCTGGCCTGTGCGATAGGCGATTCAGGCGTCCCCCGGACACTGACATCCGCCGACACCAACCCGTCCAGGCGTAGCGCCAGACTCTCCAATTGGCGCACAAGCTGCCGGTCTTCGCTAGCTGTATCGAATTGCACCGCAGTGGTCCTCGTTATGGGGATCCCCAGGCTGATGAGCCCCGGCAGATGCGTGCTGCGCAGGCCGACATTTCCATCAAATTCGGTCGTTTTGCGATTATAGACACCGCTGACGGAAACCTCTCCACCGGCAACGGTAGCGTGCAATTCTTTCAGTGTTACGCGGTCTCCGTGAAGCTCGGCCAGGGTTCGGACATCATGAATCGGCTCGTCGCCCACATGGATGGTATCGCTGGTGATCAGTAACTCTCCGGTCAGATTATCAATCGGCCCGCTGATCCGCGCTGTGGGAATCTGCACCAGCCCTGCCGCTTCCAGCCCGATATTCTGCAGGGCTTCGAGGCCTTCGAGGTGGACGTCGGCCGCCGAAAGCTCTGCATTGAGCACGGGGTTGTCCGTGTTCGAGAAGTCAAGCGAGCCACCTCCGCGCAGGTCGGACCCCTTCGCCGCAACCCGGGCATTATTCACTGTGAGCAGCCGGTCGTGAAGCTTGAAGGGCAAACGCCCTTCTGTGATGTCAACGCTGGCGGGGAGTGCGTGAACGACATGTACCACGCCTGATGCTGTGGGATTGGCAACCGTTCCGCCGAAGGTCCCCCGGGCTTCTGCAAGCCCCGAGATATCGGGCGCGTCTTCGCCCAGAAGTTCGCTGATGTCCTGCAGATCCAGGCCGGCCAGCTCAAACCGCCCGTCAATCGGCACAGGCCCCTTTGGGCTGCCCTCTTTGTCTGCCGCCAGATTGCTGAGGTCTGATAGTGAACCGCTGACAGACACCCCGGCCGTCTCTCGTGCTGCCACTAGCTCGGTGACGGTCAGCGTATCATTGGCAAACTCGATCGCCGCGGCCACTGCACCGAGGTCGTAGCGCTGATACTGGGGGCGAAAGACAATCAAATCTCCGCTCCCCGAGGGCTCCCCGATGGTTCCACCGATAGTGCCGTGGAGATACGCCGCTCCGGTGACATCGCTCCTGTCAAACCACCGGGCGATTCCATCCAGCCGCGCATCGGCCACACGATAGCTCAAGTCCATCACCATGTCGGACACCGTATCGCCCAATACTGCGGTTCCTCCAACCCACGCCTCCAGCACCGGGTCGTCAACGTATGCAGACTGAAGGGTGACCTCCCTGTCGAGCTGCTGAGCCAGTAGCCCCACTTTTCTGATGTGTACGTCTTCGTAGGCGAGGCGGGTGCCTGTTATGGAGGCGACCGAGCGAGTGACGCTGTCACGGTATGAACCGGCGAACGTTGCATCAATGGTCCCTGCAAGCGACTCCGGGAGCTTCAGTACGCCTTCGGGGAGGGCCGATAGACCGGCAATCTGCATACCTGTGATATCGCCCTCAAGATATCCCGTTGGGTTGTCCGGGTTGGTGTCAACGATCGCGTCGGCCGTCAGCACTCCGCCGAGGGCGTTGAGGTGAATATTCTTCAACTGGGCTACATTCCCGAGCAGCAACGCATTCGCGGAGATATTCTCCACGGCCACATCCCCGGCATTCACGGAGGCGATGGACAGGTCCGTTCGAACTGCCGGCTCTCCATCCGCCCACCGGATCTCGGCTGACACCTCCTCCAGCGGCGAGACGGTGACCGCCTCGGGCCACTCTATATCCGCCAACTCCGCAACCTGCACCGTATCGGACGCCACCGATGTCGCGGACACGTCGCTGACCATGACGGGATCGGAGCTATCCATCAGATGAACGGCGAGGTCCACGCCCTGTGCGTGGATCGGGATATTCTCCTGTGCCCACACCGATACAGCTTCGGGAGCCTGTATCTGCACGTCAATTTCGGCATGTGCCGGATCCCCGGTAACTGTGCCCTGCACCGCCAGAGGGCCATCAAACTCCAGGCGTGGTATCTTCTGCGCCAGATCGGCGGGGAGAAGCTGCATCACCTCCGCGGGCGCCGGGGTATCGGCTCTGAAATCCAGGTCTAAAACGGGTGCCTGGAAATTCATGACACTGCCGCTGATATGCGCTTGTAAGCCCCGGAGGCGTGTGTCCATCCCCGGGGTTCTGACACCCTGGGGTGTTGCGGTGAAGCGTCCTGATACGGTCACCGACCGATGCTGCAGGGCGGGGATTGAGGCGGTGGCGCGCTGGATGGTTCCGTTCACCATGAAGCCTGTTTGCGCATCTTCTGAGGGTGGCCGGTACACGGAGACATTGACACTGGCGGTTCCGCCTGTGACGCCAACAACTGGATCCGGCCAGAACCGCCGCGCCCAGGCGAGATTCACCGCTGAGACGCGTCCCTGCAGGACCAGGCCGGGGCCTCCCTGCTGTAGCCCGAATTTCGCCTCGATATGCTGAAACTTCTCGCTGTCTGCATCAGCGGCAAATTCGCCCTGCAGATAGTCCGGGCGCGACAAAGCCAATTGACCCTGGATATTCGTCATGGCCAGCCTGACGTCTCGGCCACCAGCGATACCCGTGCGGTCCGTGTACAGGACACGCGAATCGCTGATGGTGACTTTTCCTGAAAAGCGCTCTTCGGGAGGGACGATCTTCTCCGCCGGAGGAACCAGCTTCTGGAGGTTGACCTGGCCGTCTGGATCACGAATCACATCGCCCATCAGGCCAGTTAAGATGATTTCATCGACCGCTGCGGCGGGGGCTCTTTTGCGGTTGAGGATATCCAAAAGACTGTAGTGAACGGTGATCTCTTCAGCCGACAGGACCGCGCCCTCGTCCAGGCCTTCTTCGCGCCCGATGGCCACACCGTGGACGGTGATGCTGTTGATCAGCTCCAGACACCGGGCCGACGCGGACCTCGCGGCTGAGG
>JBKHJK010000407.1:0-3518 GCA_046538215.1 Armatimonadota bacterium | reverse complement strand
ACTTCAGGGAGTTCAACACATTCGCCCTCTGCTGCTCGTCGTAATCAGCATACCCAATCCACATCGGTCGCATGTTGATGCTGGCGAACGGGTAGCGCGAGCGTTCGGTGGTGAAATCCGACATCGCCGGCGCATAATATTCTCTTTCCGGCCCCGACATCCAATAATACTTTTCAGTGGCGTTTCGCACGAAGTCTGCCTTTGTATTGAAATACGCAACCTCGTCGTCGCGGCCCACGAGCGGTGCCATGTCAGCCATGGCCCCGGCCGCGGCCACGTATTCGAAGGCGGAATCAGCCGATTGACATTCCAACTGGACGTAGCTTTTCACATCTGTTCCCTGCCGAAACGCCTCATAGCCCGGGAAGCGGTAGGTTTCGTCTGAATGAAACGGAAGGGTGCCGCGTTCGCTGACCTCCTGGCCGTCTATGCAGCGTTTCAGGTAATCCCAGTGTTTCTCAATGAGCCCGGTGTCACCGGTGGCCTGGTAATACCAGTAATGCTGCAGGACGATGTAGCTGGGCACTTCCGCCCGCTCCACGGGAACCTCCGACCAGTCGGGAATATCCACGGAGTCGGTGTTGACTTCCAGCGCGAGGTTCAGGCGGATCTCCTTCGCCGCCGCATTCCCGAGATACTGGTACTCCAGATACTTCCTGACCTCGTCGTGATAGCCGCACTGCAGGAAGAAGCGGACAGGACCGACGCTGTCACGTACCCACGTATAGGTGTATTTGTCCATCGGGGAGAAGCCGCCACGCCGGGCCTGCTGAACCTTCACAATATGCTTCTGTATCTCAATGAAATCGTCAATTCTGTCGTCGCCCGAGAGGATCTGCAGGCCGCTTTCGTGCCATTTTTTGTAGGCGTTCCGGGTATTTTCGAGGCCCGTCAGCCACTCCTCGGGTGCCGGGAGGGTATCTTCAGGCGAAGGGTGTTCATCTTTCTCTGAAAAGGACAGGTAAAAGAGCTTTCCCCCACTCGCGCCCTTCTCAATTTTCCCAATCGGGCAACCCAGGTGCGGAATCTCTTCTCCGACCGGCAAATTGATACCTGCGTCTCCCTCGCCGGTTTCCGGAGTGTAACCGTCCTCCCGGGCCCTGACGCTCCCCATACAGCCTATCTCGAGCCTGTTGCCCGCGCGGGTCGCAACAAGCCGATTATCTTCAATCGTGACCGGATTGGCCGTCCCCAGGACGAGCTCAACGTCACTGAGATCGCCACGCCCCGTGCTTTCGGCAATCATCAGGCGCCAGAAGATATTCGCATCTTCGGGCACCCAGTCGAATATATGAAGAATGACGCGTTCGTTGGAGAGGGTGGTGTGCACCACTCCGGCCTTTTTTATCCACTCGATAGACTGCCGAGAAAGATGCTCCTTCTCGCCGTTGATACGGACTCCGGGGACACAATGTGCAAAAAAACCGCCCTGCTTTTGATAGCCGGGCCCGATCAGGTTGCCCACAGAGCCCAGAGGCAGTGCCAGGCCATTAATGCCAAAGATGTCTCCATTTCCAAGCGGAAATGACGCCAGATCCGAGTAGGTGGGCTGATCGTCGGCGTTGATGCTCAGCGTCCAGTTGTCGCAGGTCTCCTTCAGCCAGGGATAATGATCGTAGAGCTGCTCAAGTGTTGTAAAGGCAGTCTCGCGATTGTGTTTTACCATCACTCCGCGGCCGCATCCGATTAGCGATACCACAGCGGCGATAAGCATCAATACAGGCAGAGCACGTCGCATCTGCATCACCAGTTGAATAGACTCGCTGTTACTATTGGATAGAGCGCAGGTGGGAGGAAAAATGTTCCCGCAGCGCCGTGCAACCCGGTTATTGGGCGCGTTCATCAATCACAACAATGGCGTTTCCCACACGGCGCTGCCAGCCGTCAGCGGGGATATTCATGAGCTGCCCATCAACGACGAATGTGCTGGAGCCCCCACCGTCGAGGTTTATGGCGTCCACACAGCCGAACTTCTTCATCACCGACGCCAGCTCGCTGAGTGTGAGCCCACGGTTCGTGTTCTCGGCCACCACCAGTACAAGGTGGCCCTCGTCGTCAATACCGGCCGCCGTCCTGGGTCGCGCACCACGGGTGATATCGGAGCGGAAGCGTTCATCATACAGCGCCTGCGCCTCCTGCCCGTCCGCCAGGAGCCTCGGGCCCGCGCCGAGCGCCGAGACCATTTCGGGCCACTCCGGTTCACATTCCAAGTGCAGCGTCACGCCCTGCCCCTGCTCCAGGCGTTTCAGCGACTCCGCCCGCCGGTCCAATCCCGAAAGAACGAATCCATCCGCGGGGATCTCCGTCTTTTCAGCATTTGAGCAAATCTGCTGAACCATGCCGCCTGCTACCACCACCCGGGTCTTGCGGTGATTGCCTTCGAGGGGTTGCCCCCAGCGAGGGGTATATAGCACGACACCATCGTTGATGCGATGCCCAATGTTTATGCCTTCCAGCGGCAGGCGACCGAGACCCTCAAATTCCGCCCAGCCGTCGAACCGCACATTGCGGATCTCGGCGGAACCATCGTGGTTGAGGCCAAGGACTGCGCGCTCATGCAAGGGCGCCGTGATCCACTCACCATCAACGACGACCATCCCCAGGGGCTGTCCCCGGGAGCCGTAGAACCCGCCGTTGATCCCGGCATAAGCTTTCTTCTTTTTGACCATGCTCTGAACGGTAGAAGTGCCCCAGATGCTGTTTTTGGCCAATACGATCTTCACAGAGATGTCGGCGTCGGCAGGATCGGTCTTAAGCATCCAGCCATGGACTGGCCCGCGTGCGGTCGAAAAATTGCACGATCTCCATGTCACGCCCTCGATACGCTTTGGCTCGGGCATTGGCCGCTCTTTCGGGGGGCTTACTCCCTCTCCGTCCACGGTCGGTTCCGGCATAGGCAGCGGCGTAGCGCGAAGAAAGTCAATGACAATCCGGGCCGGATCGGGCAGGGTGAATACCTCCGGATTCTCTGGACTGTGGTGGGTGATACTGATCTGAGCCTGTCCATTCTGGTGGCTTTCGGTCACCACTGGCACCAGTGGGCAATCGTAGTGCAGTTGGCGAAGCAGATTCCGGGGTGCATCGGGATCATCCTGCAGGGGCACGCGGAGGTTGAAACGCCCTTTGTGCTGCTCGTAACTGAAGGGGACAGGACAGCCTAAATCAATGACGAGACGAACGTACTCACTGTGTGTGCCCCGGCGAATATTCTCGATCTGGGTGCGAGGCAACTCCAGCCCAAAACGCCCTTCGCCCATGGAGTAAATTTTTATGCCAACAGGCTCCAGCAGAATCGCGGCGGGGCAGTAAAAGCGCCCTTTGATGCTAGGTCACCTCCACCGGCAGATGGGGAGGGGGCGTGTCCCAGACGATCTCGGAGCCGCCTCCCGGGGCGTTGATCCCGAAGCCGATTTGCACGCCGTCGGGAAGATCGGATTTGTTGAAGGTGACGGTGTAGTCGCCGAAGGATCGCGGGGCATCCACACCGTCCTTTGTCTGCACGTCCACCAGGTCAAAGA
>JBKHJK010000406.1:0-3521 GCA_046538215.1 Armatimonadota bacterium | reverse complement strand
GGACGAGGCGGTGCGGCGGCGCGTATGTGCGGTTGCCAGCATTGTGCTTTTCATTGGCGTTCTGGCTGTCATCCTCACCATGATCGTTGTGCCCCTGGCCCAACAGAGCGGGACGGCGATTCATGCGGTCGCCGACTGGGCCTCGAAAGATGCAGCAGCGCAGATTAAAAAGATCACGGAAAGCATCATCAATGCCGTGCCCGCAGAGTATCGCCCCGAGTTACACGAGCAGATGGATTCTCTCCAGAACAGCTTTGGCCCCGATCAGCTCCAGGAGCTTCTCAACCGCTGGGGCGGGGCGATCCTGCAGTCGCAACTGCAGCTCCTGAAGACAATCTTTTCAAGTGGTGCCTACCTTCTGGGACTCGTCGTGGTGCCCATTTTCTCATATTATTTCCTCACAGACGCCAGCCGGATACGCGAGGGAATTGCCCGCTATGTCTGGCCCGATACGCGCGAAGCATTTTACGACGCCGTCAGAGACATCGATTCCATGCTGCGGGTGTATGTTAAAGCCACCCTGGTCATTTCAATACTGACCGGTATCGGCATGGCGGTTGTTTTGTACCTGACCGGTGTCCCTGTCTATCTGGCCCTCGCCGTTCTTGCGGGTGTCGGGAACATGATCCCGGTGGTCGGCGGTATTGTCGCGATCATCATCATCGAAGCAATATCGCTGCTTACGGTGGGCGTGACCGGATCAATTATCGTCCTGGTTATCTATGGGGCCATCCAGTTTGGCACCGACAATATTCTCAGACCCAGGCTTATGGCCGAAGGCGTCGGTCTGCACCCGGTGGCCATTATCATCGCACTGATGGTCGGTGGGCAATTCTTTGGGATGGTCGGTGTGCTCGTGTCTGTTCCGGTGCTGGCGGCTGTGCGGCTGGCCTACAGGCATACGCGGTCATACCTGGCCGATGAAGACCATCGCGAGGACCTCGATCAGCTCGCGGGCCCAAAGAAACCCAATGAGGCAGAATAATCACACTCACGCGACGTGGCCTTCCAGAGGCCTCATTTGCGTGGTCGGAGAATGACGAAAATGACACTTTCGGGGATAGCTGAACGCGTCAGATTCATAATCAATCGTCTCCGAGAGCAGCTTTGGGTGATGCCCCTGGTAGTTGGGCTGCTCTCGATCGGAACCGCACTGATCGCCAGGGCAGCGGACGGGACCAGGCTTGATCAGATTATGCCGGAAATTGCAGCGGATTCAGTGAACAGCCTGCTGTCGGTCATGGCCTCCAGCATGCTGGTTATCGCGACCTTTGCCGTAGGCTCAATGGTTTCTGCTTACGCCTTTGCCAGCAGCAACGCATCTCCCAGATCTTTACCCCTTGTTATCGCTGACGACAGCTCACAGCGGGCCCTTTCAGCGTTTATTGGCGCGTTTATCTTCAGCATTGTGGGTCTTATCGCGCTCAACAACGGCTACTTCGGCACAGCAGGGCGCTTCGTGCTCTTCCTTTTCACAATCATCGTGTTCGGTATTGTGGTTTTTACCTTCGTGCGGTGGGTTGACAGCATCGCGCGGCTCGGGCGCCTTGCCAATACCATTGACAAAGTTGAAATAGCCACTGCCGCCGCCCTCAAACGGCGTCGCAAAGCTCCTGCGCTTCACGGCCTCCCCGCGGCGACTGTTTCAGCTTCCACGACAGGCGAACCGGTATTCGCCAAGACGATCGGGTACGTCCAGCGCATAGATGTCGCCAGCCTGCAGTCCTGTGCTGAGGCGCTGGATGGGCGCATACGAGTTGCGGTGTTGCCCGGGAAATTTGTGATGCCACAGATCGCCGTAGCCTACATAGACAGTGCATCGAACACCGGTGAGGACCTGGACCACCAGGAGATCATCGAGGCATTTAAGATCGGCAAAGAGCGCAGGTTTGACGATGATCCCCGCTACGGCCTGACAGTATTGTCGCAAATTGCCGGCCGCGCTTTGTCCCCGGGTATCAACGACCCCGGTACGGCGATTGATGTCATCGGCATGCTGGTTCGATTGTTTGTTATATGGAGCTCACCGGATGATGAACACGATTCTTCAGACGTGAAATACGACCGTGTTGTGGTGCCCGAATTGTCCACTCGAGAGATGTTTGATGATGCGTTCACGGCTATTGCACGTGATGGCAGCAATTCGGTCGAGGTGGTGATGAGACTGCATAAGGCCCTGTCATCTTTGGCCTCAACCGGCGACTCTTCAATGCGAGAGGCCGCAACCGACCACGCACAGCAGGCTGTTGCGTATGCCGAGAAAGCTCTCGTTTTGCCAGAACACCTTGCCATGGTGCGCGAAATGGCCGACTTCGCCCACAATCCGCACGAGGAAGACGGCGAGGACCCGTAAAAGAGGTTTCCCCCACTCTCGCATGATGGGCGATGGCCGCTGAGATGGGTTCTGGATACAAAGGAGGTTTCGCTCGACCGACCTCCGAACAGGAGATACAACTCACCTCGCTACAATACACTGAAGGGAAAACCGATCATGAAAGATGCGAGCCGTGACGCGGTGCAGTGGTCGAAGGCAATCCCGGTGGCGAAGCGCGTTGATGTGTTGGTGGTCGGTGGAGGCGCGGCAGGCGTGGGCGCGGCGGTGTGCGCGGCCCGCAACGGCGCCGATACGCTGCTCGTGGAGCAGGAGTGGGCCCTGGGTGGATTGGTCACACTTGGTCTGGTGGACTATGTCGCCGGATATCCCGATGGAACCGGACAGGAGCTGTTTGACAGGCTGGAGGCGGAGGGGGCGGTGGACAGACGTATTTGCGACCCGGAGAAGTGCAAGCGCGTGATGGAAGAGATGGTCTATGAGGCCGGAGCGAAGATTTTGTACGGCACCCGCGTGGTGGACGTTATCGTGGAGGACGGAGCGATTCAGGGCGTTATCGTGCACAATAAGGCCGGCACACAGGCGATACTGGCCCACGTGGTCGTTGACTGCTCCGGAGACGCCGATGCAGCAGCCTATGCGGGAGTGCCCTTCGAGACAGGATGGGACGAGGCCGACGGCTATAACCAGGCCGTCTCGCTTGACTTCCGACTGGGAAACGTCAATCTTCCGCACTTCAGAGATGCAGTCAGGAGCACGCACGCGTTCATGCAGTCTGTGGCCCACCGCGCGGTGGAAGAAGGCGTATTGTCGCACCTGGTGGAGACGGGCTATATCGGCAAGTTTCCCGGCAGGGACCCCGAGCACGCTGAGGTCTATGTATGCACCGCTCACCGGCGCAACTGCAGAACCACCGATCCAGATGATCTGACGGCCACGGCGTTTGACCAGCGCCAGCAGATTAAGGAGATGGTGGAGTTCTACCAGCGGTACGTCCCCGGGTTTGAGGACTGCTGGCTGATCGAAAGCGCCCCGATGCTGGGGATCCGCGATTCACGTCGCATCGTCGGAGAATATGTGCTGACGGGCGAGGACGTGGCCTGCGCCAGGAAATTCCCCGACGCTATCGCCAGAGACACACACGGCTTCGATATCCACAACCCCACCGACCTCCCGCACATCAAGCACG
>JBKHJK010000405.1:0-3525 GCA_046538215.1 Armatimonadota bacterium | reverse complement strand
TCACCGCCGACCACGATATCCACCAGCGCCTCCACATTGCGTTCCAGCATGACGCGGTGGTTTGTGTTCCGGGCGGGGCTGATGGGTGAAACCTGCATTTTGACTTTCACGGGATACGTGCCGGGTTCGTCAAAGGTGAAGGAACGCCGCCAATCCGAGGCATCGATATAATCGCCGTTCGGCGTCCAATAGCGGCTCTCGGCGACTATCGAACCCTTGCCGTAGAGAATGCGGATGATTTCATTCATCCTCCGGATTCTTTCGCCTACCCTCCCGTCGTAGCTCACAACATCACAGACCACGGCCTCGCCGGGCTCAGGATCCGTCGGCTTGTAGTGGATGAGCAGAGGCATATGGGTGACCTCGCTGGCGATGATGAGATACTCCGACATCAAACTATCTCGCTCCCACCGCCAGGCGTCACGTATGGTGGGCCAGCAGCGGGCGAATATGGCATCAGCGACACTGCTGTCGACGGTGCCGGTAACTGGTCCTGCGTCCCGGCAGGAGGCCCGGAGGCACTGTGCATAAACGATCGCCTCCAGCTTGCGCTCAGACTTGAAGTGTGCAATAAGGTCGGGGAGGGTGTAGCTGCGACGCTTATCCGGATCGACTCTCACACGCCCCTCAGCCGAATAGATACCGGCCATCAGGTCCCAGGCTTCCTGCGAGCCGGCTGCGAGGTCGTAGCCGCTGGCCTTGGATTCTTCGATAATCGCGGCAGTGAGCTCGGTCATCAGCAGTGGCCCGAATCCCTTGATCCACTTCAGATGCTCGCAGGCGGTGCCGAGGGTTTCCATGACATTGCCACGCCCGGCGGCCTGGGCAGTCGCGTGCGTGCCAACAGCGAAAGTGATGAAGTTCATCGCATTCTGCGCGTTCACCCAGTCGGGGGTGGCTCTCATAACTCTGTCGAGAAGCTTGCCGACCTGGTTCTTCGCAGCCACCCCGTCGAGCATCACCCGCATATACGCACGTCGCACCGGTCCGGCGTTTTCGAAGCCCGCAAGAACCGCCGATTCGGCCTTCCCGCGCATCAACAGCCGTGTCACGTCATCGGAGACATCGGCGAGCTTGCCGGGGTTTTTCTTCAGCAACTCGCGCATCTGGCGCAGTTCGGTGCGGAAGGCGTTGTCAGCCGGGAGACGGCTGAGGCTGCGGGACTTGACGATGTCGCGCTCCATGCGCGCAAGGTACTTCGCTACCTTCTCGGCCCGGCCCCCCGCCAGTTCGTCCATCCCGTGCATCGCCCACTGCCCGGCGGTGGTTGCGGTGCCAGCGGCGGTGTATTTCGGAGCGCCCTCGCCGAGATGCGCAAGTTCGGACAGACCGGTCACGCATTTTCCGTTATTGTTGTAGAAGAGCCGTCCCGCCGCTTTCTCGTACCCCTGCACGTACGTCTGTGATCCCGGCCCATACAGCCCTTCGGCGTATTTCGCGGGTGTGGCGGGGGTGACGGGACCGGTGTGGGAGAGGTTTGGAACCGTGTTAAGCTTCCGGAACCGGTCAATGGCGTCAGCAGTATCCTCCACGCCATGCATCAACTGGTTCGGAGCATACAGGTTCGTGCGTGCAAGGATGTCGTCGGCGCTGTTGCCGAACTCCTGCTTGATCAGCTTTGTCAGCCGACTTCGCGCCTGCTTCCACTGCTGCAGTTGCTGGCCCGGAGATCCACCTTTAGGCGTCACGAGACGCATATCGAAGTCAGAACTGGCAGTGTCGAAACCTTTCCCGCTGATCCACGACCCAACTCCCATGACAGAATGTCCTTCGCGCTCCACGAATTTCATCAGGACCTTCTGCATCCGGACGTTCGGTGCCTGGGCCATCAACGGGGTGGAACACAAAAAGACGGAAATAAACACGACAATTGCGACAGTGCACCTCGGAAAAACTCGTTTCATCGTTCACTCTCCAACCGGCAATCACGAGTATCAGCAACGTGCTATCATGTTTGCTGCATCTGATAGAACCGCTGTTTCTCCAGAAATATTTGCGCTGATATAATGCCCTATCACGGCGAGAATGTCAATGCAATGTGGTCATGTTCCCAAAGAAATATGGAGACTGAGAGCGACTGTGTGGAAGACAAAAAGCCCCCGGCTGCAGTTGACCGGTCTGCTGGTGTGGGATTGTGGCAGGGGGGTCGTGGTGAAAACAAAGGTCGCTGACGAAGGAAACACGAAAAGCGTGGGGAAGAGTATAATGGTACATGCCCGCGGTGATCCGGCTGCGGTCCAAAACAGTGCATCACACGGTCGGGTGCCGCTGTTACCAAACCGATACGTTCAGGCGAGGCTATGGACGCTGTGCAACACTGATCCGGACGTCGCTGCTGAACACAGCTACAGAGGTGAGCCATGCGAAACCGACAGCGTGACACCCGAAACACACAGCGGTGGCCCCTGACATTGGCACTTATCCTGATGGTGCTGTGTCCGGTTGCGTCCGCTCTCGCCCAGGAGGTCCCGATGACCGACCCGACAGCCACCGATGACGCCGCGATCGTGCAGCGCACTACCGTCCAGTCGCTGAAGGACTGGGCCGATCCGAAGGATGGAGCAGTGGTGCAGACACTCGGCTTTTACACTCCCGGCGACGGCGGCGGGGCTCTGTACCGGATACAGCAACCCGGCGACGAGCTGCAGCCCAATGACGCTGATGTCATTGCCCTGGGGAATGATTTTGTCGCTGTCCTGCTGGAGAGTGAAGCCGTTAATTACAGGATGTTCGGCGCAGTCGGCGACGGCGAAAATGACGACGGTGTGCAGATCAAGCTCGCCCACGAATACGCCAACAGCCACGGCGTCCCGGTCGTCAACCTCAGCGGCGAGTTCTGGATCAAACAGACCAACAGAATCCCCATCCGGACCAACGTGAGCTGGGGAGACACCAGGTTCCACATTGATGAAGAGTTCAACACTCAACGGGATCCGCGTTTCGAGGTCCTCAACGATGATCCCACAGAGAGTATTGAACTGGATGAGAAACTGAAGGCGACTTTACTTGAGAGGATTCGGCCCGGCGTGCAGATCATCCCCGAACTGGCAGAACAGTCGGGCTGCCTGATCTCGGTGCGTGATGATAATGATCGCATCGGAATCCGCGCGGGTTACGAAAATCACAGGGGCTGGGCCCGTGAGGAGCTCTTCTATGTCGAAGAGGAAGGGCGCATCATCGGCGACATCGCGTGGGAGTTCGATGACTTCACCTCAGTCACTGCCACTCCCTGCAACGACGTGTATCTCGTCATCGAGGGTGGCGGCTTCTATGTTTCCGGCGAAAATCCGAACACGGGCTCCACGGGCTATCACTATAACGGTTTTTCCATCCGGCGCAGCCGCACCATCATTCGGGAACAGTGGGTGGGGCTGGAAAAGGGCGCGCGCGATGAATCATTGGCAGCCCGCCACGGCTTCTATTCGCTAAGGGGCGTGTATGATGTCACGCTCGAGAACATCCGCCTGATGCCATGGGAGAAGAACCGCCGCGAACCGGAGACACCGGTGCCGCACGGGACCTATG
>JBKHJK010000404.1:0-3529 GCA_046538215.1 Armatimonadota bacterium | reverse complement strand
CCGGTGTTCGTCCATGCTCCGTATCTGCTCAATCTCGCCACTGACGACAAAATGCTGTGGGAGCGCAGTCGCGACGTTTTGCAGCAGGAGATCGAGACCGCCAACCGGTGGCAGGCCGGGGGTGTCATCATTCACCTCGGCAGTGCGGGAGACCAGTCGAAGGACGAGGCGGTGGACCGCGTCTGTGAGGCGCTCATACAGGTGCGGAAGGCGACAGACGGTGCGGCGAAGATTATCCTGGAAAACTCCGCCGGACAGGGGCAGTCGGTCGGCAAAAGCATGGCGGAAATCGGCAGGATCATCCGCTCAGCAGGTCCTGAAGGGCTTGCCGTCTGCCTCGACACCGCCCACGCCTTCGCCGCCGGATACGTGGTGAACACCGAAGAGGGCCTCGCCCGGATGCTCGACGAGGCGGACAGCGAATTCGGGCTATCCATGGTCGAGGTCATCCATCTCAACGGCTCAAAGTCCCAGGTCGGAGCTCATGTGGATCGTCACGCCGGAATCGGACAGGGGTATATCGGACGCGACGGCTTCAAAACCATCCTCACTGAACCGCGGCTGAAAGACCTCCCCTTTATCATGGAGACGCCCAAATCCTCCGACAGTGCGCTTGAGGACGACCTCACCAATCTCCGGCGCGTTCGCAGACTTCTCCCGGCCAACCTCCGCCCGCCGCTTCCCCCGCAGTTTAAGAATATCACGGTATATCGTGCAGAAGAGTAACGTCCGTTCTGGCTTGCCCTGGTTCACGGATCGGTGGAATATGCGGTGGGCGCACCGCGTCAACACAGATAAGCGCCCACCAGCGGACCTTGACAGGTTATCACATGCCGATCAGGGGACCTGCAGGCCGAGCTTCTTCATCTCATCCATGCGATAGCCGAGACCGTCTCCCTGCAGGCTTTTGGTGCTGACCTCGCCGCGAGTCGGCTGGAACATGTCGCCGTGAATCTGTTTCTGCGCGTCCTTTGTCGCTTCCGGGAAAAACTGGCGACTGTTGGCTTCCACCCCCATAATCGGATACAGCCGCGCGCCCATCCCGACACTGTGCAGGAGGGCTATGGATGGATTGGTGAGGTCCTGGATCGAGTATTCGATACCGGCCTCACGTGCCTTTGCGGCCATCAACATCGCGCTTGAGTGGCACTTGCAGCTCTTGAGAGCCACGCCCGTCCATCCCAGCTCCAGCGCGAGGTCAAATGATGCGAGATCGGTCAGGCTCTCATCCACGATCACGGGCTTCATCTGTGCGATTTCGCTCATGTCGTGTCTGGAGGCGGTCATATCTCGCTCGGTCGGCTGCTCGATGTACAGAATCGAATCGTAGCAGGCCTGTGACTGCTCGCGGATCTTCGACAGCATTTCGACGATATAATCGGGGCTTTCGCACTGCTCGTTGGTGTCGGCCGACATGTGCAGGGGCTCGATATTCAGTAAGTCGAGCTGCTCTCTGCCGATCCGGTACACGTCCAGACAGCGCTGGACATCCCAGTCGAGATCATCGCCACGGAGCTTGACCTTCAGGCAGTACACACCATCGCGCCTGATCCACTCGTCCAGCGAGTTGGGCAGGCCGTCATCGGGATCGTCCTCATCCAGCTCCGCCACCGTGAGCTTGTCCAATCCACCGACGAGATGGAAAATGGGAAGCCGGGGTTGATATTCATCGCGGATGTAGTCGGCGATATACTTGCCCTCAAAGCCCTCTCCGAGCCATTTACTGAGGTCAGGGGCGAATTGCGGCCCATATCCGTCATACGTATCAATACCGTTCACCTTTCCAAAGGCGTCGTGAATGGCGCCGTCAACCGGCGAGGCACACACGAGCGCCCCGAGGTAGGGCTGGGGAGGAACCATGTCGTTTTGCCGGCAGATATCGAGATTCAGGCGGCGCAGATCATCTTCGAGATCGAAGAAGATGTCAACCGGGTGCGCCGGCTCGCTGTGGCCCTCCACCAGTTCAGAGTAGCCTTCGGTGATCTCTTTCATCGTGGCGACCTTTTTGGGATGATCCAGATCGGGATTGGGCCACGCCCACATATCCATCAAAAAGATTCCGCCGTAACCCTCGGCGACGTCACCGTTTCGGTTCTCAACGATCGCCTTCACCGTACAAAACAGGCATTCCGGCACCACAACGGCGCCGAATTTGAGCGGGAAACGGGCTTCTTCAGGCGTATATTGACATTCGACCGATTTGACAACAATATCACTATCCATGCGTAAGCTCCTTCAGGCGAAGCGAATGAATTTGCACGACCCGGACGTGTTCGATACTTCTTTGAGACTGCCGAATTGTCCTGCCACAGATATATAACTATGCGCCATAAATACCTGCAATACAGCGGGAAAGCAGATCCACGGAGGAGGAACCGAAAATGAAAAAAGGCATCGTTATCACCATTGCTGTGATGGTTGGTGTCGTGGTATTGCCGGGTGTCGTCTTCGCCGAGGAAGTGTGCGATCTTGGCGAGGTGCTGCAGGGCCAGACCGTCAGGGCACGGCTGGATTTTGCGGAAATGGCAGGCTTTACAAAAGATGAGTTGGGCATGATAATGGTCACCAGGCGCCAGATCCACCGGATACAGGATGAGTTGCAGGCATCGCTGGTGGAGATGGCCGTGGCGCTGCAGTCAGAGTCCGAGGATGAACAATTCAAGCGCAGTGCCGTTGAGAAGTATATGGAGACAAAAAAGGCCGCGGACGAGCGTTACGATCAGCTTCAATCGGCCCTCATCGAGGCCCTCGGAGCCAATGAGGACCCGCTGAAAATGGGGGCGCTGATTGTCCTGGGCGTGATTGACAGCGGCCGCCGCATCACCTGCGCGGTGCAATCAAGCGTTTCGGGCGGCGTCTCTCCCGGCGTACACGGACAGAATGCGGAGAATTTACTCCGTGGTTCCTTCCGCACATTGATGCGCCCGGTACGACGCGGGGCCATGTCGCCAGCCCGGTAAAACACACCGCCAAACAGCAGCTCGGACGGCCTGTCCCGTTGCAACCGCCGACGGCCACCGATGTCCAAACAGATAGATGCAAAAGCGATACTGCACTGGGAGCGAGCCCTCCCCACAATTCGTGAAGCTCGCTCGAAACCGCACCATACGATGAAGCTGGTGACAGAATGCATACGTCGAAGCTGATGACCGCACTTTTTGCTCTGCTGCTTGTGGCCGGTGCGTACGCACCTGCAGCGGCCGCCAGGGGCGTGGTAACCACCCAACTCCGCAACCCCGTCCGGGCAGGCCCGAGTGCAGAGTACGCACGCATCACGGTTCTGCCGGCCGGTGTGAAGCTCTGGGCCACGGACAGAGATGGACAGTGGTACAAAATCAAACTCAGCAGCGTCCTGGAAGCGTGGACGCACGAGGGAAACGTTGATGTGCTCGATAGCGGGCAATCACCGGACACCGCGCGCCTGACGGATGTTTCCGTGACTCCCGAAGATGGACATTCGCGAGTGATTTTGTATCTCACCCGTCCTGTGCCGTTTCGGATACGGCAGTCAGTGGTGCCACCGCAACTC
>JBKHJK010000403.1:0-3538 GCA_046538215.1 Armatimonadota bacterium | reverse complement strand
CCACCCCAAAGCGCTTCGGCTTTACCAGCAATACCATCAGCCACTACAGCGTGCTGATCAATCAGCAGCAGCACCGCACCCGGCAGTCCGGAGCGCTGAACACCCTGGCCTCTGCGCCGACGGTACAGCTTATGGATGCCTCCGCGGAGGTGGCGTACGCGGGCCTGTCGGACCTGTACCGCAGGACCTGTGCGCTGATTGACATATCTGACACCCGGTCGTATCTTCTGGACATCTTCCGCGTGCGCGGCGGACAGGAGCATCACTGGAGCTTCCACGGCCCCGCGTTCTTCTCAGACTTTTCAGTCACCGGCGGTACGTTCGGCCCGGTGCAGGAAAAGGGGACGCTTGCTGGCGAGGACATCGAATGGGCCGAAAAACCGGATCCGGTGGCCTACAACAACCAGCAGGTGCTTCCGCTGCAGAAGGGCGAGGGCGTCATCAGCGACGACCGCCATTACCGGGATCGGTCGGCTGAAGGCTTTGCCGCCTACAGCTCCAACCAGGTGCTCACAAAAATGGATGGAGCGCAGATGACGTTCGCTGAGGTCCAGGTCCCGGAGGGAACAAAGCGCGTTTTCTTCGAGATCTATGATTACGCCGAAAACAGCAACACTGTCAGCGTGAAGATTGGAGATGCCTCTGTGACGGTGGAGCTGGAGCCTGCAGGCAAGCGCGGCTTCAGATGGATTTCCACCGAAATCGAGGTGCCACAACGCGCCGACAGTGTGACGGTCACGGCTGATCACGTCGGCCAGACATACGTGCAACTGCGCAATATCGTCATCAGTCCCGAAACCACCGTTGAGACGCCCACCGTCGTCGGCACCAACACCAGCGGCTTCGAGTTTCTGTACGACGTCCAGCGGCTGAAACCGGAGGGAGAATGGTCCGCCACATTTGCACATCCGGAGGACAACGTCGCGGTCACGATGCGGATGCCGGACGGGTGCGCGGAGGAGGTCATTACCGCCTTCACCGAGCCGCCTCTGCAGCCGGGCAATCCCGACACCATCCGCTACGTGCTGGGTCATAACCTCCGCGGACGGGACAGCGAGCAACCGCTTTTCCGCAACTATATCGCCACCGTCGAGCCCCACCGCAGCGACGCACAGATCCACCATGTCTCGCATATGACCTGCGGGGATGCAAGCCCGGAAACCGTCGGCCTGATCGTCAAACGCGACGGTGCCACCGATTACATCCACAGCGCGCTTTCGCCGGATGAACGCTGCGGGTGGGAGGGCGTGCCCGAAACCTTTGAGGTCGCTGCCGAGTTCGCCATGGTGACCGTGGACGATCGCGGCGTCCAGAGGGCCTGCGTGGTCAACGGGACGCTGCTGAAATACGGTGACTTCGCCCTGCGGCCCTCTCCCTCGCCGGCGGGACAGGTGCTGGGCGTCGATCCGAAAGCCAACGAAATCGTCATCAACATAGCACTGCCTGTCCCGGAAGCGTGCGAGGGCTCGGTTATCATCGTCTCCAATGACCTGCACAGCGAAAGCTACATGATTCGGGAGGTTTCGGTGGAGGGCGACCGCACCCGCATCGGCTTCGGCGACACGCTGTTTACCGTCGGTATGGGAGCTGTGACCGACGTTGACGGCGACGCCGGACAGATCGTCGCAGATCGCGAACTTACTGGATACGGAAGGATTGAACACGGTCGTCATCAGGGCCGATGGTTGTATAATGAGGACGGGTCGAAGGGATACCTTATTGAAGCCGTTTCGCAAAACAGCTTCACTCTCCGGGACGCCGACGAGACGCTTCAGAACGACTTCACAGATCCCAACGGTGACGGCAGAAGGCTGTACTGGATCTGCGACTTCGGCCCCGGTGACGAGTACTATATTCCCGGAGTGACCTACTACACGCGCTGAAACAGCCCGACGCTTGTTGACTGAGGTGTTTGACTGACATGCAGCAGATATTCGCGAGTACATTGTGTCGTACGCTGTTCGTTGCAGCCGGTATTGTTGCACTATGCGCATTTGCAGCAGCCCAAGACGGAGGTGAAGGAATGAACTATCGAACGATTGAAACCCACTATGGACCGTGGATCCACTTCAACGACTGGCAGCTCACCGATGGCGAGGGCGAGCTTCACCATCCTGGCGGTACGCTGCAGATTCTCACGGAGGGGACTGCCAATGTGGTGCGTAACGAATATCCCCTTCCAGGCGGCGGCGACCTTGAAGTCAATCTCTCCTTTAACTTCGAGCGCACGGAGGACAACAGCTCGGCGACCTTCTACTTTTACAAAAATCGCGACGGCATCGGCTTCCAGGTGCAGATAAGGCCTGAGGGAGTGAAGGCGCTGCACAACGACGAGGAGGTCTATACCGGCAAACCGCTCTCGATGCAGCGGGATGCCGTCCACGAAATCACCCTGGTGACCCTCGGCGAATCGTACGCCATCCACCTCGACAGCGAATGCATCGCCGAAGGGGATCTCGACTATCCCTACACCGAAAACGAAGGGCGCATGGGCGTCATCCTCGAAAATGCGGGCCTGCGGATTACCGGCTGTGAGGAAAACTTCATCGTCCACGATGTTGATTATCCCGAATGGGAGCGCGGTGAGTTGCTGTATGAGGAGGAGTTCGGGCAGGAGTCGTTCGATACAAACTGGGTGACGAATGGTGAGGCGCCGACGGTCTCGGATGACCAGATTATCTGGCACCCGATGAGCGTCAACATGATGAGACAGCACTTCGAGGGCCCGGTCGCCATTGACTGCCGTGTCACCCCGCAGGAAGGTTCAACAAAGGACAGAGACACCGGCCTGGTCACCGACGCCATCTTCATCTGGATGATGGAGCACCCGGAGGCGGACCTGTTTGAGTACATGCAGGGGCTTGAGACCGCCAGCCTGTTTAACTACATCGAGCTTCCCTTCTACTGGGTGGATTTGGGGGGCACCAACAACCAGACCACCCGCTTCCGCAAAAATCCCCACCGGCACATGATCCGGCAGTTTGATTCCCGTCCGCGACTGCTGAAGCGCTATCACACCTACGAGATCACCATGGTGCAGAACGGAAATATTGTTGAGTTCTGGGTTGACGGCGAGCGCTGGATTCAGACCTGGGATCCCACGCCGCTCACAAAAGGGTATATCGGCTTTCGCGCATTTGTCGCGGGCCTGGCCGTGCATGATCTGAAAGTCTGGAGGATACACGAATGACAAATCTCGCCCTACTCGGCGCGGGAAGCCACAGTTCCGGCAACCACGGCCCTGCGCTGAAGTATATCAAAGAAAACAATCCCCACGACGTGCAGCTGGTGGCCGTGTGCGACCTCGATGAGGAGAAGGCACACAACTACGCCGACCGGTTCGGCTTTGAAAAGACCTACCAGGACGTCCACACGATGCTTGACGAAGAGGACATTGACGGCCTGGTGCTGATCACACCCGTGGAGATGACCGAGAAGCTGGCGACGGAGCTTCTCCCCGAGGGTATCCCGCTGGTCATCGAGAAGCCGCCGGGGGTGAACTCCGAGGCCGCCCGGAGGCTGGTGGGCGTGGCGGAGG
>JBKHJK010000402.1:0-3541 GCA_046538215.1 Armatimonadota bacterium | reverse complement strand
GCGCTGCGGGGAATACGTGGTCATCGAACACAGGGGCGACGTCTATGCGTGCGACTTCTTCGTGGATCCGGAGCACTATATCGGCAACCTTCTGAAAACCCCGCTCCACGATCTCGTGCATTCGGAGAAGATGGAGGAATTTGCCCTTGCGAAAAGCGAGGCCGGGCCGGAATGCGCAGATTGTCCGTGGTGGGACATCTGCTACGGGGGCTGCCTGAAGGACCGGGTGTATGCGACCGCGCGCACGGATAATCCCAGCTACCTGTGGGAGGGTTACAAGATGCTGTTCAACCACGCCGACGGCCGCCTGCGCGAAGTCGCCGAACATTGCCGCGAGGAGCAGGAGAAGATAACCGACGGCCGGTGCATGTTGTGAAACGCCGGAATGGCAAAAACCAAAGCCGGACCTCTACTGTCAGGGGCCCGGCTTTTTTGATCGGTTTAAGCTGCGGTTTACTCGATATCAACCTCGATCTTATGGACGATTCCCCCGACGGACCCGGCGGTCACGCCGCCCCAGCGGGCACGGTCGTACTGCCGCAGACCGGCTCCGATCATCATGGCCTCGCCCTGCCTCACCTGCACTTTGGGCAGCTGCAGGGTCCTGATCTTTCCCGGGCTGTCGGTTAGTGCTCCGACATTAGGCTGAGGAATCTTCAGCAGGCTCTGCATATCCTGCTCCCATGTGTCCGTGGCAGGATAGCATATGAACCCGTATAAAGATGACCGTGAGAGATTGTTGTAATCCAGAGGCAGGGCAGCAACCAGACCTGATTCAAGCCCGATGTACTGTATTTTCACCGTCATCTCGCCGGTCTTCGGAGCCGTGAAGGCCTTCTCGACCCACACGAACACCTCTGCCCTTTTGTAGTCAGTGGCTGCATATGAGGAACAGGTCGCGTAGAGGGTGCCGACATTCGGCCCGGCAACCCTGGCCCCCCAGCATCCAGTGTCAATATTCGACTCGGAGTTCCAGCCGTCATAGGGGGCACTGAAGGACAGGTGGCCCTGAGGCTGTATTCCACCGTCGGTGCCGGGCGTTGGTTTCCATGCCTCCAGCTTGTTGACATGCCGGAGCGCGCTGCCCTGATAATGGCTTTGCATCCAGTTTGTGGTGTGAACCGAACCGGTATTGGCTTTCCCATCCGGTGCACCCTTTTCCTCCGCGTCCTCAAGCGCCTTCTGCTTGTCGGCAATCGGTTTGAACAGGTGCTGCTTCATTCCCGGCTTCAGCGGAGGGGTCTTGATTTTCATCATCTTCTGGATGACGGGTGGAGGCTTTATTTGCTTGCTCTCGCCGTCTTCACCGACCGGTTCGGCCGCCCACACGACAACCACCAGGCCAGCCATGAGTGTACACACAATGAAAACACACGTCGTCTTCGTAAAGCGCATAATGCTTGTTCTCCTTTGACCCATTCGGCCCGGTCGCGGCTGGCCGTGGACTGACAGGGGTTGGTGACAACAGGTTGGATATGGATATGTGGTGTCACAGGGCTGGATGCAGGTGGCACACTTTGCCCTCAAATTGTCAAGGGAATTTTATTATCATAGGTAGCTGATATTGTATGGTCAAGTATTATTTATATTTGTAAGGCAAATCTTAATATTTAAAAATATAATAGTATATGGACCTGCCCAATGCCCATATCTGCCTGACAGCACAGCTCCATGGCCGCCACCTCCCATCAGCCCGCGGGGAAGGTCCGGGGGCATCAGCGGCGAAACTAGAGCAAACCTGTATGAGGACATTCGGGAGGCAAAGACGTGTCACGGCCAAACATCCTCTTCATCATGTCGGACGAACACGATGCGGGCGTCACCGGGTGTTACGGCAATGATATTGTCAACACCCCGCATATGGACTCACTGGCAGAAGACGGCATCCGCTTCGGCAGCCACTACCCCACCACCGACAGCGTACCGACCCGTGAAATGCGAAGCGCTCCGGGTCCACAATCCGCGCGCGGGACAGAGTGCAAATTTTCTCGCCATACTTCAATAGGCGGGATGCGGCGTATCCCCGGAGGCGATATTTATGTCATTTGAAGTTGGTACAGCCGAAATGGATGTTACACCACCGGTGCGAACCCCCATGGGTGGATTCGCCAGTCGAGAGCATGGTGCGGTGGGGATTCACGACCCTTTACGATCCAAAGCCCTGGCTATCGGCGACGGGAGCCGTACCTGTGTGCTCATCGGGAACGACATTATCAGCGCGAGTTACGAATTCATCGAGCAGGTGACCGACGCCATCGAGGCGCGCACGGGGCTTTCTGAAAAGCAGATCATGATCAACTTCAGCCACACCCATTCCGGCCCCTTGATGCGTGATATGGCGGGGATGGGAGAAGCCTCCAAAGCATATCGGTATGGGCTGGTGAACGATCTCGCCGAACTGGTCGAAGAGGCGTTGCAGGACATGAAGCCGGTCACCATCACCAGCCATACCGGAGCCCTGCAGGTGGGTATCAACCGGCGCGAGCGGAGCGAAGACGGTAGCACGAAGCTGGGACGCGACCCCGAAGGGATCGTGGATACGACGGTGGATGTACTGAAGTTCACCGGGCCTGACCGAAAGCCTGAGGCCATCTGGTTCTCCCACGCAGCTCATGGCGTGGTTCTGGGTGCGAGAAATTACTACTTCAGCGCAGACTGGCCGGGCTACGCGCAGCGGACCCTTGAAGCGGTCTATCCCGACACCACCGTGGTGTTCGGCCAGGGCTGCTGCGGAAATATCAATTCCGATCCCGTCGGCGGGACTTTCGAAGACGCCCGCCGGCTGGGGACACGCGCGGCCGGGGCGGTGATGGTGGCAGTGGAGGATGAAGGCACCGAGCTCGAAGGCCCGGTCACATTCGGCAAAACCATCGCACAGCTTCCACAGCACGATCCACCATCCGTCGAAGAGTCAGAAGCATTCATCGCCGAGCAGAAAAAGCTCCGGGAGGAAGCCATCGCAGACGGAGAAAACGGCAACGCATACGGCAGCTCCGTGCAATGGGGTGAATGGCTGCGGGACCTGGCACAGCAGGGAGTGACCGACCAGACGATGCCCTTCGCAATCTCCGCGATGGGCATCGGTCAGCACGCCATCGTCGGCCTGGCCGGGGAGGTTTTCTTCGAATACGCCCTCAATATCGCCGAGCGATCACCGTTTGACCGGACAACGGTTCTCGGTACCACCAACGGGTGTGTGGCATATATTCCCACAGCCGCAGAGATGCCCTATGGCGGCTATGAGGTTAAAAGCTCCAACCGCTTCTACCGCCAGCTTGAACTGAAACCGGAGGCCGAACAGGTGGCGATTGATGAGGCCGTTGCCCTGCTGAACGAAATACACACCGAATGACGCCGCCCGACCATCACGCGACCACAAAAGAACACATTGGTCATACCTACGTGTTTAGCGGAGGGAGATTGTTTGCCTCCCGCCCGTGGCTTCGCCTCTGGAGTTTGATGCACGGCAATCGGCAATCAAACATCCCCGTGGCTCGGCCTGGACGGTGCGTCTTTTGTCGTTTGCAGCGTCCAGGTGAGA
>JBKHJK010000401.1:0-3545 GCA_046538215.1 Armatimonadota bacterium | reverse complement strand
AGCTTCATGAGAAGACCATGAGCGGCGTCACGGCCCGTATAGATTGTCCCGCTGATGTGGACCTCATCTCCCGCTTTGAGGTCCGCAAGAGCCTCGTCGCTGATGGGCGTCTCAAGTCTGTGCAGCTTCGGAGCCATGGTGGCCGTTCCCCCGGTGGGCAACAAATATCAGATAACAGCGTGCTTGTGGCGGGCGGCGTGGCATTGCAGGTTGATGGCCAGTGGCAGGCTGGCGATGTGACAGGGATGCTCCTCGACATGGACGGCCAGCGCGGTGGTTTTGCCGCCGAGTCCCATCGGTCCCACGCCTGTCGCATTCACTGCCTCGAGGATGTCAGCCTCAAGCTTCGCCACCTCTGGATCCGGGCTGGGCTCTCCCAGTGGACGCATAAGCGACCATTTCGACAGCAACGTCGCTTTCTCCATCGTTCCTCCGAGGCCAATTCCCACAATGAGGGGTGGACAGGGTTTGCCTCCGGCCCGTGCGACGTGATCGGCAATGTGTTCGACGACGCCATCACGACCCACCGCCGGTACCAGCATATCAACGGTGCTCATGTTTTCCGAACCGCCGCCCTTGGGAGCCAGGTGCAGCTCGATGTTCGCGCCGTCAACAAGCTCGACATGAACGACCGCCGGCGTATTGTCCCCCGTGTTGCTGTCCCGCTGAAGGGGTTTTTCAAGCACCGATTTGCGGAGGTAACCGTCTTCATAGGCTCCTGCGACACCGCGGTTTATCGCATCATACAGGTCGCCCGCGAGGTGACAATCACGTCCCACCCGTGCAAACACGACGACGAGGCCGCAGTCCTGGCACAGGGCGATCCGCTCTTGCCGGGCGATACGGGCATTTTCCATCAGCGTCTGTAGAACTGTGCGGGCGGGGCCGGTTTCAGCTTCGAACGCCCTGTGCAGTGCCTTCAGCACACGCTCGGGCAGCTCAAAGGCCGCCTCCGTCGCCAGTCTGTACACTGTGTCTGTAATCTGCTTCGGCGTTATTTCCCGCATGATTGGGCCAGCCCTCACCTATTGCAGCGCTTCGTACGCCTCGATGGTTTCACGGACGTGGTCGGCGGATTCGTGGAGCGCCTGCAGCTCCTCGTCGTCCAGGTCCATCTCGATCACTTCTTCCACTCCCTCAGCGCCCAGAACAGCCGGGACACCCACGAAGACGTCTTCCAGCCCGTATTCGCTCCGAAGGTGTACGGAGGCGGGCAGCACGCGCTTTTCATCCCGCACAATCGCCGCACACATCTGGGCCACCGCCGCCGATGGCGCGTAAAAGGCGCTGCCATCCTTCAGATAGCTCACAATCTCGCCTCCACCCTTCCGGGTGCGCGCGATGATTTCCGAAAGGCGCTCGGAGTCAATGAGCTGCGTCACCGGCACGCCCGAGACAGTGCTGGAGCGCGGCAGCGGCACCATGGAGTCGCCATGGCCGCCCAGCACCATCGCTGTCACGTCTGCGGGGCAGCAGCCGATCTCCATGGCGATAAACGCTCTGAAGCGGGCACTGTCCAGCACCCCCGCCATGCCGAAGACGCGCTCGCGGGGCAACCCGGACGCCTGCTGGGCCACGTATGTGGTGACATCCAGAGGGTTGGAGACCATCAGGATAATCGCATCAGGCGCCACCTTCGCGATCTCTTCGACAACTGACCGAACGATGCGGCCGTTGGTGGACAGCAGGTCGTCGCGAGACATTCCGGGTGTTCGTGCCTTCCCCGCGGTGATGACGACAATATCAGATCCTGCGGCAGGGCCGTATTCAGTGCCGCCCTCAATCGAACGACTGTGACCGACAATTGGCGCGGCCTCGGCGATGTCAAGCGCTTTGCCCTTCGCAAGGCCCTCAATAATATCTATCAGATACACATCCGCGATATTCTCTTCGACAATCCGCTGTGCGCATGTGGCGCCAACGTTGCCAGCTCCGACGATCGTAACCTTCATCAAATCGCTCCCGTCCGGCGTTGTTTCTTCATGGTTGGGTGTCAGGGCGTTTGCTGCTATAATTGCGGTGTTATGATTTCTCATCCAATCTTCTCGTACCTGCCTGTTTTGTTCATCCAGGCACTCGTGCTGATGTTCACATCCCGACTGTTGTTCCGGGGCATGGTGTCGGCTTTCGGTACCAATGGCACCCGCGGCCCTCTTGCCTTTCTTCGGCTTCCGGGCAACATTTTGCACGAAACCAGCCATGCGATCGGATATCTGGTTTTTGGCTATCGAGTGCGGCATATCGTCCCGTGCGTATTTGATCCGCGCGGCCGTGGCGCATGCGTTCGGGGGAAGCCCTGGTCACCCGTGCGGTTCCCATGGCTGGCCGACGGCTTTGCAGCAATCATGCCACTGATCGCAGGCACCGCTGCCCTGGTGTATATCGGGCGCCAGTTCGGGATCATCGTTCCGGCCCCGTCATCACATCTCGCCCAACTCACGCTTGCGCAGCACGTGATACAGCAGTGCTCCGAGCTGCTTTCCAATCTCGACTGGCACGACTGGCAGACGTATCTGTTTCTGTATCTATCACTGACAATCGGGGCCGAGATCTCCCCGAGCGCAACTGACCTGCGCTACGCCATCCCCATACTTCTGGGGCTTTTCGCTGGTGTGATGGTTGCGCTGTATGGTGCTCACCACGCGGAGGGATTGCGCGAGTTGCTCATTTCCGTGGCAGACCGTCTCATACCCGTGATGAAGGGGCTTTTTGCCACCTGGACGGTTGCCGCCGTTTTGCTGCTGTTGACGGCCGCCGTGGCTGTTCCCTTCACCTTCGTCATCCACCTGCTGCGGCCCGACCGACCGTAATCAGCCGACCTGTGCAACAGATCCGCTCTGCAGGCTTTCATACACCGCAGCCATGGTCTGGATTGCCGATCCCGCTTCATTCAGGGACACCGGAGGCTCGGTTTCGTTTTCCAGCGCAGCAAGAATATCCCAGATCATCTGCTTTGTGGCGTGGCGCCGGATCATGGGCGGGTTATGGACGCGAACGGGCTGGAACATCCCACCCTCCAGAACAATCAGGGGCAGCTCATCCTCCGGATCGTCCCGGACCAGGATGACACCATTTTCGGTCACCAGCCGCCGCTCTTCGGTCCATCCATTCGCGCTGGGCTGATAGCTCGCACTGATCTGCACCAGCACGCCACTTTCATTTCCCAGGCTTACTCCACAGGCCGTCATGCTCTCAGATTGACCGGGTGAAAACGCTGATACCGAGGTCATCGCCCCGGTCCATCGCTGCAGCACTGCAACCGCATCATGCACGGCGTCGGTGATGACAGGTGGTATGATATCTGTCGTCTGCGGCCAGCCATCAGACAGAGCCATCCGCTCACTGCCGTCTCCGAAGGCCGCAATGGTCGCGAGGCTTACCCGGTCCGTTTCTTCGTTTTCGATGAACTCCTGCACCCGGGCATTTGCGGGAATCATCAGGTGTGGGATGCACATCAGCAGTCGGCGTTTGGCCTGTTCTGCCGCCGAGGTCAGATCAGCAAGGTCCTCCTCACTGGTTGCCGCCGGCCCCTCACAGATCACGTC
>JBKHJK010000400.1:0-3557 GCA_046538215.1 Armatimonadota bacterium | reverse complement strand
GCGTGTAGCTGTGGTAGTTGGGATAAACAGCCACACCCGAAAAGCCCTGCCCGATTGCCGCACTGAGATCACGCTCCCAGTCCGGGAAGGCCGGGTTGATGGCCCCAAGGGCCACAAAGCGCTCACTGTGCGCCGATACCTCCTCCAGCAGCCATTCGTTCGCCGGGCGGACATCACCGTACAGCAGCCCCTGGTACGGCGCTACCACCGCCCGGGTGATACCGTTGCGATTCATAAGATTGACGAAGTCATCAGCCGACGAGTACTGCAAATCACGAAACGGCCAGTGCCCCAGGTGGGCATTGCAATCTATAATCATAGGTGAAACATCCTCCGCGCGTTCTCTTCGAGTATCAGGCGCCGGTCGTCATCGCTGATGTCTGCTCCCGTGACCTTTGCGAGCTGCGATGCAAAGCTGCGTCCCGCTGCATCAGAGCCGTACAAAACCCTCTGCGCCCCAAGGTACTTGACGCCGTATTCCGTCTGCCCGACCTCGGGGTTGCCCCCACACACGTCAATGGCGATATTGGTCTGGTCTTTGATAATGCGGATGCCCTTCTCCCAGTTGCCGCCGGAGTGGGCCATGATGAACTGTGTGTCAGGATGGCGCTTCGCCAGCTCCAGCAGATCCCACGGCGTCGATTCGGTGGGATAATTGCCGGTTGATTTGATCCAGGTGTGCTGCTGTATCGGCACATCAAGCTCCCCGGCGTAGTCCGCTATAGGGTCATTGGCCGGGTTGGAGCAGTGCCGGCATATCCACATCTTCACACCGCGCATTGGCCCGTTTTCGATGTACTGCTCCATAAGCTCCACGCTTGTCTCAATATGGTTTGGACTGGCATACACCAGCCCCACGATGCGGTCGGGGTTGTGCTGGACCCCACGCATGACGTACTCGTTGTCTTCGATCAGCTCATCGGCGGTCGGCTGGCGGCGAAGCTGCGGCCCGAGTGACACCACGAGCTTCTCGATACCCATGCGGTCGGCGAATTTCACCGCCCGGTCAACATTGGCGGTCACCTCGTCGCCGAACGAATGCAGATGGACGTGGGAATCAATAATCACGGCGATCTCTCCAGACTGTACTTCTCTGCAGTATCTGCGCCTGCAGCACGTTTCGTCACTGTCAGAACTGACACCTTCGCGCGTCCGGGCGTTTGTCACAGGAGCGTCTGTGGGCTATAATTGCGGCAGTCTAAAGCAGCGAAGGAGTGCAAAAAAATGGCAAAAGATCTGTGTGTACTGGCATATTCCGGCGGCCTCGACACCTCTGTGGCCATTCGATGGATCGCCGAGGAATATGATGTTGACGTCGTGGCTCTTGCCATAGATGTTGGTGAAGAGCAGGACTATGAAGGGATTCGCGAAAAGGGCCTGCAGGTGGGGGCCGTTGAATCGATCGTGGTTGATGCGGTGGATGAGTTCGCCGAGGAATACATCAGCAAAGCGATCGCCGCAAACCTGATGTACGAGGATAAATACCCGGCCTTTACCGCCCTCGCCCGGCCGCTTCTGGCGAAACATCAGGTCCGCGTCGCGCAGGAGATGGGTGCGAAATACCTCGCCCACGGCTGCACCGGCAAGGGCAATGACCAGGTGCGCTTCGAGGTCACCTACCAGGCACTGGCGCCGGAGATGGAGTGCATCGCCCCGGCGCGCGAATGGGGCATGAACCGCGACGACGAAATTGACTATGCGAAAAAACACGGTATCCCCGTCCCGGTGGGTAAGGAGAGCCCCTATTCCACCGATACGAATCTGTGGGGCCGCTCCATTGAATGTGGCCAGATCGAGGACCCGTCCCTGGAAGGGCCCGACGACGCGTGGGAATGGACCACCGATCCCCGCCAGGCGCCCGATGAGCCGACATATCTGAAGATCGGCTTTGAGCGAGGCATGCCGGTGGCGCTTGACGGCAAGGAGATGAGCGCCGCAGAGCTTATTACCACCGTGAACGACATCGCGGGCGCCAATGGCGTCGGGCGCATTGACATGATGGAAAACCGGCTGGTGGGCATCAAGAGCCGTGAGCTGTACGAGGCCCCGGCCGCGGTGACCATTCTCGCCGCCCACAAAGACCTGGAAAGCCTCACGCTCGACCGCGAGACCGCCCATTTCAAGCCATATCTGCAGTTGCGTTACGCCGAGTTGGTGTATTACGGCCAGTGGTTCACGCCACTGCGCGAGGCTATTGACGCCTTCATGAGCGAAACGCAGACGCTCGTCAACGGCGAGGTGACCGTGAAGCTGTACAGGGGCACGGCCCAGCCCGTCGCCCGAACCTCCGACAACTCGCTGTACGACTTCTCACTGGCAAGCTACGGTGAGGAGGACGAGTTCGACCAGAGCAAATCGAAGGGCTTCATTGACCTGTGGGCGCTGCCGGCGAAGGTTACCAACAGCGTCCGCCGACAGATGGAGGAATAGCTTTTTCACCGCTGAACAAACCAGACATACAGGTGGCCGACCTGGTTCGATTGCAGGTTGGCCACTTTTTCTTTTGTATTCGCCAAAAATATCTACTCATGCGGTGTCACCTTCGTGTGGTCGAAGGCGGCAAAGAATCGGGGCAGCGTGTAGGGCATCATGAGGTATTTGCCCACACGCGGCGGCGCCTCAGAGCGGATGGCTGCTGCATGTGCCCGGTAGTCATACAGCATCTGCCGGTAATGCCGCTGCGCCTGCCGACACAGGTTGTAGGCCTCGGCATGATTCCCCGCTTCGAAGGTCATCGCTGAGGCACCCTTCAGCCGCACCGCCTCCTCAAACTCATGCGGAGCCGACGCCACATCAACCTCCAGCGCCTGGAGCCGGTTGTGCACGTACGACATCTTGCCATGCAGGTATTCCAGCAGCATCTGCGTATCCTCGGCCGCCTCCGGGAGCTTCTCGGTGAAGGCGCTCTCGTACTCCTCCCGTGGGCCCTGATCGTCCTGTATCACCAGAACCTGCGTGACATCAATATCCACGTCCGGCAGAACCACCGTGTCACCCTGCTCCTGCATGTCAATATCCTCGAAGCCACCAAACCTCACGCTGTAGGCCTGCAAATCCCCCTCCAGCGCCTCCGGGCGGGGTAATTCAATGGTGGTCGTGGCCGTCGCGGTGTCCATGGCGAACTCGTAGCCATCGCGAACGACGCTGGCGATCAGGATGGTGTGATGCGGCAGGTCAATGCGGCCGATGTCAATGTCTTCACGGTCGGCGGTGGCGCCATCCCGGACCTCGACGCCCTCGATGATGTCATCACCCAGGACATCCAGCTCTTTTGAGATGATCATCGCTTCGGCGGTGCGGTCGCCGTTATCATCGCCAGGTGGCAACAGTCCGCTGATGGGCCAGAACATGAAGCCCCTGATGCCGTGAGCGATGCCGCCCCAGCACAGCAGCCGGAACTGCCCGGCGGTGGGATACATGTGCATGTCGCGTGCGTTGAAGCCGATCCGCCCGTGGTGGCTGTAAATGCCGGAACACTGGTAAGCGCTCCACATGTACTTCCGGTTTACGCCGTCACGCAGCGTATCCAGAAAGTCGTAGAAGTACCAGTCATACCC
>JBKHJK010000399.1:0-3568 GCA_046538215.1 Armatimonadota bacterium | reverse complement strand
GTTTTCTGCCGTTTGCAAACTCCAGAGGCTCTCCGAGCCACGGGTTTTTGGGAGGTATCATCATATCTATGACGCTAAATATATACGAACGAAAATCCAGGGCCGAACCACGGAATGTTTTTTGTCCGACTGATTGATGGCTGTTCGTCATACGGATAATTTAGTCAGGCAGTACCGCTTCGGAGGGAGAAACGATGCGCTGGATAGTGTTGATAGTCGGTCTGCTTGTTTGCACGCTCGCCGTCCACGCCCAGTGGGAACAGCGCCCGTATCTGAAATATGAGGGCGATGTTGAGAAGCTGCAGGAGGCGGTTGCCGATTCGATGCGACCGGGTGCGGAGGAGCTCGCCGGACAGCTCGTGGTCGGTGACCGCAGTGCAGAGGCCAACGAGAAGTACATGGCGGACATCGACTCGCTGATTGCGCTGTATGCAGAAACGGGCGAACAGCAGTATGCCGACCGGGCGCTGTTGATCCTGCGCACTGTCTCGGAGCCGTATTTGCAGCAATCGCCCGAAGAGATCGGGGCGGCGATTACGCCCAACGGCGTGCTCGATGACGTCAATGTGGAGATGCGGGGTGTGGCGTACGACCTGGCGCGGATTTACCACCTGTCGCTGGATCCTGAGGTTGCGGGGAAAGTCGCGGGGATCATGGAGGGGTTTGCGACACATATTCCGGACTGGCCGCTGAAGAAGCGGGGGTCGGAGGAGACGACCACCCAGGATGGTGAGCAATTTTTGCGCTACTGGGGTGCGACGGGGATCTGGGGATCGTGGTATCACACGGACATGCTGGCTCACACTCCGCTGGTCCGGGCCTTCGACTTGATTTACGACAGTGGAGTGATGCAAAAGCGAGGCACGCTGGAGACAATCGAACGCGACTGTGTCCGGCACCCGGCGGAGCTGTATCTGAAGCGGCCGATGGACCTGTTCAATATGACCGGCTCGGCGCTGCACGGGCTGATCAACACCGGCAAGGCTGTGCCGTATCCGGAGTATATCCACATCGCCGTTTTACGGCACCGCTATCACATCAATGGCAAGTATTACGCCGACGGCTTCTGGCATGAGGGGACTCCGGCGTATCACCGGCAGATTTCTTCGCGCATCGCCGGCAGTATCGCCCGGGAGTTGGAGGGTTATTCCGATCCCCCGGGTTTCACCTGTGATATTGACCTGCCACGATACGATAATCTGGACCTGGAGGCCGAATACGAACGCCAGTATGAGCGCATCTGGAATGCACTGAAAAAGCTGACCTTCCCGGGGCCCGGGAAGGATTACGCAAAAATCCACGAGGCGACATGGCCGCACCCGGCGTGGTATGACGAGCGCGTCGAGGAATCAAAGCCGCGGCTGCTGGGGTGCATGGGGCACGCCATCGTGGGCACCGGGACATATCCGGAGGAGGCGGAGCTGCACCTGAACTTCTCGGGCACCCACAACCACGAGCATTACGATAACCTCAATATCATCCTATGGTCACACGGGCGGGAGGTACTCTCTGAGGGCCGCTACCGGGCCCCGGCCGACAGTGTCACCACCCGCGAATGGCATACGGCGACCGCCGCGCACAACACCGTCGTCGTTGACGAGGGGAACCAGTCAACGCGCTTCAGCGGCCACCGGCGTAAGATCACCGCAAAGGACGCCATGGAGGATATCGCCCAGCATCCCGGCATGGTCATTGATATTCCCAACTGGACCCACCGCTCCAACGGGATGGGGGATGCGCACAACGACGGCAAGCTCCGGTGCTACGCCACCGATAACCCCGATGTGCAGGTGATGGAGGCGGAGGCGGAGCTGTCGTGGAACCCGTCGCCCGAGATATACCGCCGCACCGTTGCTCTGGTGCGTGTCGGGGAGAGCGGTTACTACGCTTTCGATGTCTTCAGGGTTCGCGGTGGCGAGACACATGACTGGATGCTGCACGGGTGTTTGAATATCCCCTATGAGCTGAGGACCTCGGTGGACCTGGTCCCGCGGGAGGGGACCCTCCATAAGTACCTCGAGGACCTGCGGGCGGGCGGCACCGATGAACCGTGGACGGCCACCTTCGAATATGAGGAGGGGCCTCACCTGCGCACTCATGTGCTCGGGGCAGAGAACACCGAAGTCATCGTCGGGCAGGCCCCCGCAATTAGAAAGGAAGGCTACAGTGATTTCCTGGATGTACGGCGTGAGGGGCCGGAATCGTGCTTTATGGCCGTCCATGACGTCATCAGCGACGGCAGTCCCAACATCGAATCAGTCGAAGCAATCGAGTGGGGTGGCTCGCTGGATTGCGGGGTGACGGTGCAGCTTGCCGACGGGCGCACCGATATCATCCTGTCCAGTGGCGATGACGCGGCGCCCTTCACCCGCCAGCTCGTGCCACCGGGGATCGAGTTTCAGGGGCGGTTCGCCTTTTTCCGCACGAGTGGTGACACAGTCGAGAACAGCTACGCCGTGGATACGTCCCACCTGAAATACGGAGAAATGACACTGGACGGCCCCGGCTTCTTTGAGGGCGAAATCACCGCCACCCGCCGCATCGAGGCCGGTGATGACACCGACGCCTTCATCACCGATGCAGAGGTGCCGGAGGGACAGGAGGGCCGCTGCATTATTGTGGATCTCGGTGGCGAGCTCGTGCAGTCGCACATCATTGACCACATCGAGCCGACCGCCGACGGCACTGTGATTCACGTCACCGATGACCCGGGCATTGAGATTCGGGGCGACCTGATCAGGATGATGTATTACCCGGGCTGGGGCATCGAGCGCCCGGCCATCTTCCACATCGCCGGAACCGTTGCATGGGCGAGGCAGTAGCAGGCCGTTTGCCGATGGGGAGACAGGCCGCTCAGTCGCCACCTGCGGTTTGCAGCGACGAGCGGCAAAAATCGCAGGCCGGGCCACCGGGCAGACTATTTAAGGAACCGCTGAGAGGCCATTTCTTCGCTTTCTGTCGGCAACGTGTTTATGAGACACTGCTGTATGAGGTCTCAAGCGTCACCGACAACATTTCTCGCACTCTCCGAATGAGAATGACTCGGGCTGGAAGCTAAAAACGCTGGACGGTGCGTTTCCACCCTGGATTTTAGAGAGCCGAAATCCAGGGCCGAGCCACGGTATCCTTTCGGGCTTCGCGGGAACCTCTTCGCCCTTTTTTGCATCCCTGTGCGATATCGTTTTATGAGGCAGTGTTGGAGTCCTTTGATAGTCTAATGCCGTATTGACGGTGGAGGAAATCGCGGCAGAAACCATGAAGTATAGCCCGCAGCAGTGAAGGTGATTCTGTCCGCCGGAGGATGTCATGAGCGAACGCAGATACCTGGATGAACGAGCGGGAAGCCATCCCTTTGATTACCACGCGCCCGAGAGTCGCCCGAACATCGTTTTCATCAGTGTGGATATGATACCCCGAGAGAGCTATGCGCTGGATTCGCCGATGCGCCAGCATCTGAACACACCGAATATTGACCGGCTGATGAATGACGGGGTACGGTTTGAGAACGCCTTTTGCGCCTCGCCGCTGTGCGGGCCCTCGCGAGCGTGTTATCTGACGGGGCGGTACC
>JBKHJK010000398.1:0-3570 GCA_046538215.1 Armatimonadota bacterium | reverse complement strand
CTCCACGGAGGAAGCGAAGATAGACACCGCGAAACGCCTTGTGCAGCGGTATCTCGACCTGGATGCTGTTATCGAAATCCTTACACGAAAGAATGAAACAACTCCCGGTGAGTGATATGCCGGAAACAAAGCCTGCGGGGGGAGCCCATGCAGCGCACGCTTGTAATCCTCAAACCGGACGCCCTCCAGAGACACCTCGTCGGACGGATCCTGCAGCGATTTGAGGACGCTCAACTGCAAATCACTGCAATGAGGATGCTGCAGCCATCCCGGCGCATGATCGAGCGTCACTACCCCGATGATGAAGAATTCGTGGCACGCCTTGGTTCCAAGACCCTGGATGCCTACCACGAGACCGGCGAAGACTGTGCGGATATTTTCGAATCAAATGACTCCGTCGTCATCGGCAGGACTATCAGGCGGTGGCTGGTGGATTACCTGTGTGACGGAGAGGTTGTGGCAATGATTATCGTCGGTGAGCGTGCCGTCGAGAGAGTGCGAGCGTTGATCGGTGCCACTATTCCCAACGTTGCACGCCCCGGGACCATTCGCGGCGATTTGTGCACCGATACCCCCATCGCCGCCTGCAGACAAAAGCGAGCCGTCATGAACCTCGTCCACGCCTCCGGCACCGTCCAGGAGGCGGAGGACGAAATTGCGCTGTGGTTCCCCGACGAGGTAGATAAACAATAAAACAGTCGCCCCGGCCGGTGTGTGCACTGTCCGGAGCGCCCAAATTCGCGCGCGAAATACGCACGCCTGGCCCGTGTGTACCTCATCGTACCAAACGGCCACGGGGGCACCGGGAACAGAAAACCATTGATTATGTATCGCTCTGTTGGTGGCCGTCGGTAACTTGAGCATGCTCTGAGGGCCGGGCGGCGTTGATACCGAGCGCCTTCCTGATCGAGTATGCGACCTGCTCGCCGAGAACTGCCGAACCCTTCTCCGTGAAATGGACGTTGCGCGGCCTCTGGATGCTTTCAAGGCGCACCCACGCGAAGCTGTAGAGGTCATTGACCCGGATGTTGTGCCGCCGCATGATGTCTTTGGCGATCCGGTTGTAAACGAGCACATCAGCAGGACTCCTTGCGGGGCCTCCGACGTTTTGTGGCACAGGAGTGGTGGTCGCGCAGACGAGCTCAGCCCCCGTTGCCTCCAGGCGGGTGACGAGCTTCTCAAGGTTTTTCCGATACTGCTCCGGGGGAACCTGGTGATTGCCCTCTTCGTCCATCTTCAGGTCATGCAAACCGAAGTTGAAGTGGATGACATCCCAATCGCCGTCTCCAAGCCACTCCTCGATGTGTGCGACACCGCGCGAGGTCGGTCCACCATTCACCGGTATGCGGTGGACGTTTGCAACGCCATCGAGCAGGGAGCGCACGGGCAGTGTGTAGCCGATCGAAATCGAGTCACCAATCAGAAGCACACGTGGAAGATCCGGATCGTCCTCTATCGGCTCCAGTGGCTCAGGAGCGGTATGTGACGGGAAAACGCAGCTGAGTGCGACGGCGGATAGAATTGCTGCATACACGCGGGTGCGCATGGTGGTTGTGGCTCCCTTCGCAGGCGCGGGTGGTTGAGTGTGTGCCAGGACAATGGCGCGATCTTCGGTTGTTGCATCAGGCCCATACTCCGTCTTCGACGGTATCCGGATCCGGCTCGGGAGCGTCAATGGCGTACTGGGCGGCGTCCTGGATGGTCTCGATGACCTCGCGCCGCATGGCCTGGAGCGTTTCCTCGGTCGTGAGGCCCTCATTAACGAGTCGCTTTTCGAAGCGAGGAACGGGATCCTCTTCGGCGATCTCTTCGAGGGTCGCCTCATCGCGGTGCTCCTGGATAACCATGCAGTGTGGCTTCTGGCGGAAGCACACGGCTTCGATGAGGCTCGGGCCCTCCCCCTCGCGTGCGCGCCCGACCGCCTCTGCTGCAGCCTCGTACACCTCCACCGGGTCGTTCCCGTCAACCGTGACTCCCGGCATGTTGAAGCCCGCCGCACGGTCGGCGATGCAGTCGGTGCACACCGCCTCATCGGCCGGGGTATTGACGGCGATCTGGTTGTTTTCGCAGACGTAGATCACCGGGAGGTTCCACAGTGACGCGAGGTTGAGGGCTTCATGGAAGCAGCCCTGCCCGGAGGCCCCGTCCCCAAAGAATGAGACCGTCACCTGGTCTGTGTCGCAGTATTGGGCGGCGAATGCGGGACCGAGCGCCAGTGGGGTACCCGCTCCGACGATACCATTGCCGCCCATGAGCCCCTTCGAGGGATCGAACATGTGCATGGACCCGCCGCGACCGTGGCTGCAGCCCGTCTCCTTGCCCAGAAGTTCGGCGAACATAGATCGGATATCTCCGCCTTTGGCGATGAAATGGCCGTGGCCGCGATGGGTGCTGAAAACGTAGTCGTCCTCTCGCAGCGCCATGCAGGTGCCGGTGGCGACAGCCTCCTGGCCCTCGTAGGAATGCAGGGCGCCCAGGAAATTTCCCATGTCCCAGTTGTCGTTGTACAGCTCGATGGCCTGCTGCTCAAATGCGCGGATGGTGTACATCGTCCGCATCATTTCGCTCATCTGCTGCTGTGTCAGCTCCATGTTGCCTCTCCTCATAGAAATTCCTGTTCGGCGCGATTCAGCACTCCCTGGAGTGCCTGCATTGTATCATCGTCAATCTCCGGTGGCTCCCACGCCTCGAGATTCGCCCGCCACCGGTCCTCACATTCGTCGAGAATTGCGGCCTCATGATTGACGCCGGAGCTGCTGCCCACCGACAGCGGAAGAATATCGGAGTTCCACAGTTCGCGGAAGTGCTGCATGGTATGGTCGCTGTTGAGAAAGTGCTCCTTGTTTCGCGCCCGCTCAAGCATCTGTTCAAAGGGCACGGTTTCCTCATTCGTCTCCAGCGTCTGTCGTGCGAAATGCCACTGGCTCTTGCGGATATCCATATCGAGCATGAACTGGGTGGGCGACCCGACGGCTCCGTTGTCCAGTGTCCCCATGCCCGGGTAGGGGCAGGTGACGTCACCGGTGATGTGTGCCCTGGCCATGGCGGCATAATAGTTCTGGTGTACCGCCAGCATACCGGGTTCGGTGGCCGCGGGGCTGAAGAACACTTCGGTCCACAGATGCCCCCCGAAGCACTCATCAAACAGCTCCTTCACCGCAAGATCAAGGAGGATGCTTTCGGGGTTGGCGGAGGTGGTATCGGCGGTTTTCATGTCCATGTATGTCGCGATCATGCGGCCGGTGATGTCGCCTGACGGTGCCAGGCAGTAGGCTGCCACCATGCCCCCAAGGGTTTCTGCCGCCGACATGATCACCGCCGCCGCGGGCGTAACCGGGAAGTTTACGCCGACCGTGGGCATGGAGGCGACGTGGAAATCGTGAAGCTGCAGCCGCGCTCGCTCCACCATTTCATCGGCAGAGCGCTTCTCCAGAATCAGCGGCGAAATGATGCACTGTGACCCCGCCAGATAGCGGGCGTCGTTGGCCTGGCCGCTCATTATTTCGCCGATTTCGACAAGGTACTTGATCACCTCGGGCTGGATCGCCTCAATGCCGTCAACCTTGGTGG
>JBKHJK010000006.1:0-16174 GCA_046538215.1 Armatimonadota bacterium | reverse complement strand
GATGACAGCTTTGGTGACGAGTACCTGGCGGAGAAAATATCAACCCGCCAGGGGTGGGTGTATGCTTCACCTGACGAACACTGGCAGAGCGGGTACTACGCGGAGATGCAGGATTTTGTGGAGGCAATTGCACACGACCGTGATCCGCTGTCGGGCTGGACGCTGGCACGCGATGTTGTGGCGGTCATATACGCCGCGTACGTGTCTGCCGAAGAGGGCCGCCGCGTTGAGGTGCCGCTGTAGCACCGGCAGGCAGCGACTGCGACCCTGTGCTAGCGGAAATTTCGCTCAAAGGAAAGAGCGCCACCCGCTCTCAGGTGGCGCTCGTATATATTTGTATCTATCTTCAACAAGCCCGCTTATCCCTGCGGGTGTGGGGCTTCCGCCACGTCTCTGGGGCCGGGAGGCGCCCAGAGCCCAAACCAGCACATGAGCTGTATTTTGAAGTCGCCGGTTCGCTGTCTGGCGGCTTCACACTGCCTGTGAACCCAGTTTCGGAATCGGACGCCGGGCTTGCGGCTGCTCGGAGGGGCGGGCTCGATGTCGGGTTTCAGGAGCTGCTCGTCTTCGCGGATGTAACCGAGTCCGTCAATGATGGCCCAGATCTGCCCTTCCTCGGTTTGCCGGTACTGAAGATCTGCCGCGGCGGTCTCGTTCTCTTTCACCAGCCGCTCGTATTCACGCGACTTCTCGACGACGTCGCCGGCCGTCCTGTAGCCGGCCACGACATAACGAAAGCCGCTCAGGCCTCCCCAGACCAGCAGCAAAACCAGCAGCGCTCCGTAGCCCCAGTAGCCAATATCCAGTCCGGGGCCCGTCTGTCGTTGACTGCGCCTGACAGTCTTCCTCCCGGGCACCGCCGTCAGCTCCCTGCAGTGGTGTCATGTATGCTGCGTGTATTACTCGATCGCTGTCGTCGGCTGCCTTTTAGTATGTCAGATTGCCCGAGCTATTTCAAGTTGTAGAAAACAGCCCGCCCGAGATATTCGGCGGAAGAGCCCAGCATCTGCTCGATCCGCAGAAGCTGATTGTATTTCGCGACACGGTCCGACCGGCACGGCGCACCTGTCTTGATCTGCCCGCCGTTGACGGCGACCACCAGGTCGGCGATCGTCGCATCCGACGTCTCGCCACTGCGGTGTGACACCACGGACGTCATGTTATTGCGCTTTGCCAGTTCAATCGCCTGCAGCGTCTCCGTCAGGGTGCCGATCTGGTTGACCTTGATCAGGATCGAGTTGATCGCATTCAGGTCAATGGCCTTCTGAAGGTACCTGACGTTGGTAACGGTCAGATCGTCACCGACGATCTGGACGCTGTCACCGATGGCCTCCACGAGCTTCGGCCACGCATCCCAGTCGTTTTCGCCGAGGCCGTCCTCGATCGAAACGATCGGATATCTGTCGCACAGATCGGCGTAGAACTCGACCATTTCTTCAGAATCCAGAACACGGCCCTCGCCTTTGAGATTGTAGTTGCCGTCATCGTCCACGAGCTCGCTGGCCGCCGGATCGAGGGCGATCATGAAGTCCTCGCCCGCATCATACCCGGCTTCGTCAATCGCTCGCATAATCATCTTAAGCGCTTCTTCGTTGCTTTTGAGGTTTGGGGCAAAGCCACCTTCGTCGCCTACTCCACCACCGAGACCTTCGTCGTTCAGCACGCCTGCGAGGGTGTGATAGACTTCGGCGCACCACTGCAGGCACTCCGCGAAGCAGGACGCGCCGACAGGCATGATCATCCATTCCTGCAGGTCCACATTGTTGTCAGCGTGCTCGCCACCGTTGAGAATGTTCATCATCGGCACCGGGAGCTGCCGGGCCGACACACCGCCGATATACTCAAACAGCGGAAGACCCAGCGAGTTTGCGGCGGCCTTCGCAACGGCCAGGGAAACGCCCAGAAGCGCGTTGGCGCCGAGATTGCTCTTATTGTCAGTACCGTCGAGATCGCACATGATCTCATCAATCAGGACCTGGTTCGTCGCGTCCATGTCAATCAGCCTGGGAGCTATCTCTTCGTTGACGTTCTCAACCGCTTTGAGGCGGCCCTTGCCACCGTAGCGGCTTTCGTCGCCGTCAACAAGCTCCAGTGCCTCGCGCTCACCGGTCGAGGCGCCGGAGGGGACAGCGGCCCGTCCCGCTGCTCCATTTGCCAAAATAACATCAACTTCGACCGTGGGATTGCCGCGGGAGTCGAGGATTTCTCGCGCACAAATATCGGAGATTTCGTTCATGAAAAACGCCTCCCATATACACATAAGGAAAGCTGCCGTGCGGAGAGAGCCGCACGGCAGCAGTGTTGTTACGCAGTTATCGAGGGTTCTCGATTTCGGCCTGTGCAGCCGCGAGGCGTGCGACGGGAACACGCAGCGGTGAGCAGCTCACGTAGTCCAGACCGGCGTCGTGGCAGAACACAACGGACTTGGGTTCGCCGCCGTGCTCGCCGCAGATGCCGACTTCGAGATCGGCGTTTGTTTCGCGGCCACGCTCGGTGCCGAGTTCCAGCAGGGCGCCAACGCCGTCAACGTCAATGCTTTCAAACGGGCTGACCTGGAGAATCCCCTGGCGGATGTAGTCCGGGATGAACTTGCCTTCGACGTCGTCACGGCTGAAGCCGAAGGCGGTCTGGGTGAGGTCGTTGGTGCCGAAGCTGAAGAACTCAGCCATTTCGGCGATCTTATCAGCGACCAGGCACGCTCTTGGAAGCTCGATCATCGTGCCGATCATGTACTCAAGCTCGACGTTGGCTTCCTCGATGACCTCCCTGGCGACCTCTTCGACATACCCTTTGCAGATCTCCAGTTCGCCTTCGAGACTGACGAGCGGGATCATAACCTCGGGCACCGGGTTGAAGCCTTCGATCTTCAACTGACAGGCGGCGTCGAAAATCGCCCGCACCTGCATCCTGTAAACCAGCGGGAAGGTGACCCCAAGACGGCAGCCTCGGTGTCCGAGCATCGGGTTGGTCTCGATGAGACTTTCAACGACCTCAGCGATTTCTTCGGCATCTTTACCCGTGATCTCGGCCAACTCTTCCTGCTCTTCCTTCTCATGGGGCAGGAATTCGTGCAGTGGCGGATCCAGCAGGCGGATGATGACGGGCAGGCCGTCCATTGACTTCAGGATGCCGTAGAAGTCCTCTTTCTGATACTCTTCGAGCACGTTGGCCGCTTCCTGCATCTCCTCTTCGCTGTCGGAGATGATCATGCGGCGGAAATTGGTGATACGCTCGTCGCCGAAGAACATGTGCTCGGTCCGGGTGAGACCGATGCCCTGGGCACCGAGCAGGTGGGCCAGCGCGGCGTCTTCGGGAGTATCTGCGTTGGTCCGAACGCCCATGGTGCGAATGTCATCGGCCCATGTCATCAGGTTATGGAACTCGGTGTACAGCTCGGACTCATCGGGTTTCATATCACCCTTGAGCACGGCGATGACTTCGCTGTCGGTCGTGTCAACATCACCGAGCATAACTTCGCCGGTGCCACCGTCAATGGAGACAAAGTCGCCCTCTTTGACGACGTTGCCGTTGACAGTGAACTGCTTGTTGTCCATATCCAGCTCGATGGCTCCACAGCCGACGACACAGGGCTTCCCCATCTGCCGGCCGACAACTGCGGCATGTGAGGTCTTGCCACCGAAGACCGTCAGAATGCCCTCGGCAGCAGCCATGCCGGCGATGTCTTCGGGCGACGTTTCGTGGCGGACCAGGAGGACGCGCTCGCCGTTTTCAGATGCGACCACAGCGTCTTCAGCGGTGAAGACAACTTTGCCCGCTGCAGCGCCGGGTGAGGCGGCGACGCCTGTTGCCACGGCCTCCGGCTTCCTGTCCGGGTCGAACTGCGGGTGCAAAAGCTGGTCAAGACCGTGGGGGTCCATGATTTCGACGCCGCGGCGCTCGTCAATGAGCCCCTCTTTGACCATGTCCGTGGCGATCTTGATGGCGGCGATCGCTGTTCGCTTGCCGTCACGGGTCTGAAGCATCCACAGCTTGCCCTGCTCGACGGTGAACTCGACATCCTGCATGTCCTCATAGAACTCCTCGAGCTTGTCACAGATATCAGAAAACTCTTCGTAGATTTCGGGCATCTCTTCTTCGAGTTCGGCGATGGGGACAGGCGTGCGGATACCGGCAACAACGTCCTCGCCCTGGGCGTTGGCAAGATAATCGCCGTAGATTTCGTTTTCACCGGTTGCCGGGTCGCGAGTGAAGGCAACACCGGTGCCGCAGTTTTCGCCCATGTTCCCAAACACCATCATCTGCACGTTCACGGCAGTCCCGAGATCATGGGAGATGTTGTTGATGTTTCGGTACGAGATGGCCCGGGGGTTGTCCCAGGAGCCGAAGACTGCACGGACGGCGTCCATGAGCTGTTCGTAGGGGTCCTGCGGGAAGTCGGTGCCGAGCTCCTGCTTGTAAACGGCTTTCTCCAGCTCAACAACCTTCTTGAGGCCCTCGGCCGAAACATGCACGTCGTCTTCGACGCCCTCTTCTTCCTTCACCTGGTCGAGACAGCCTTCGAACTTCTGTCGCTCAACGCCCTTAACAACATCACCGAACATCATGATGAGCCGGCGGTAGGCGTCATAAACGAAGCGTTCGTCACCGAAAATCTCGACCATGCCGTCGGCGACATCGTCGTTGAGACCGCAGTTGAGTACCGTATCCATCATGCCAGGCATCGAAAACTTGGCGCCTGAACGGATGGAAACCAGCAGCGGATTGTCCGGATTGCCAAACTCCTTGTCGGTCTCCTGCTCCATTTTTTCAATAGCCTCGTGAATGTCCTCATCCACGCCGTCGGGGAGCACGTGACCGCGCTCGACGAACTCGTTGCATACGTCGGTGGTGACGGTAAAACCATACGGGACAGGGATGCCAAAGTTGGTCATCCGCATCAGGTTTGACCCCTTGCCACCGAGCAAATCTTTCAGGCCGCGACCTTCATCTTCCAACTGGGCCTCAAGCTTCTCGGCATTGTCATCGAACATGTAGACTCTTTTCAAACTGGACATCAACGGACCTCCTCAGGTATGTAGCGGGTGTTGTGCCGCCTGGTATATAGTCAGCACGAATGGTAAACATTTGTGGTCACAAAAACAGAAACTGTGGGATGTGCGACAGGTCTGACATCTATGTTGAAGAGGCTCCTCTGGAACCTCCACGAACCGCACGTTACCAGTCATTGATGTCGATTTTCTCCCGGGACACCAGCCTGGCATACTCGTCGCGCTTCTTTTTGGGTACGGGAACGTCGGCAATCTGCAGCACTTCGTACTCCCGCTTCTGAAGGCCCATTTCGACGGTGATCGTATCGCCCGGTTCGACGTCATCGGCGGGCTTGGCCGTCTTCGAGTTCACCTGCACGAGCCCTTCTTCGCACGCTTCTTTGGCCCTGGTGCGGCGAGGGATGATGCCGGAGTTTCGCATATATTTGTCAATACGCATATCTGATCATTCCGCTGCTTTGGCCTGCCGCCAGAGGTCTTCGAGCTGGTCAATGTCCATATCCAGCATCGAGCGATCCTCGTCCTCTACAGTTTGCTCGATGTGCTGGAAGCGGCGCTTGAAACGCTCCGTACTCTCTCTGAGCGCACTTTCGGCGTCAATGTTCAAAAACCGTGCGAGATTGCATATTGCGAACAGCAGGTCACCAAGTTCTCGCTCCATGGCTGCCCGGTCATCGCTGTCGATCGCCCTACGCAGCTCATCGAGCTCTTCATCTATCTTTGCATCGGGCCCCTCTTTGTCCTCCCAGTCAAACCCCACCCGTGAGGCCTTTTTCTGTATCTTCGTGGCCGCCTGCAGCGCCGGCATCGCCGTGGGTACGCCATCGAGCACGGAGTTTCGCGTTTTCTCTTTCTCCTTTTTCTTCAACTGCTCCCAGTTGCGCAGCACATCGCCGGAATCGTTGACATCAACGTCCGAGAAAACATGCGGGTGGCGGTAGATCAGCTTTTCATTGATCCCGCGAGCGACATCCTCGATGTCGTATTCGCCCTCTTCAGCAGCGATCCGGGCGTGGAAGACAATTTGCAGGAGCAGGTCGCCCAGCTCCTCGCAGGTCGTTTCGGGGTCATCGTCATCAATCGCTTCGGCGACCTCGTAAGCCTCTTCGAGGAGGTACGGTCTTAGTGACCGGTGATCCTGCTCGGCGTCCCACGGGCATCCGTCCGGAGCACGCAGTCTGGCCATAATTTTGACGAGCCTGTCGAATTCGTTCATGGAGACATCGCTATCTCTGAAGGCTGGCTCATGAAGTTGCGAGCGGCCAATCGGGGGCCGCCCGCCACCATCATGTAGCCGTTTGCACGTCTTCTATTTTACTCGTTCTGGCCCTCGTTGTCACCCTGTTGTGTTTCGGTATCTGCGGGCGGCTGCTGGTAGGCCTTTTCAGCTTCTTTTTCTTCCGTCTGCGGGGCTGTATCGGGCTGCTGGTCCGGGGCGGTCTCCGGAGCCTGCTCCCCGGTGCCGAATGACGGCATGCTTTCCGGATCCTGAGGCCCGAAAAACTCGCTCAGCCGCTGGTACTCTGGGTCTATGATGGTCACCTGGCTCTTCTTGCGAAGTTCATCAAGCAGCTCATCCTGGCTTTTGCTGTTCTGCATTGTGTAGGCTTCCTCGACGGTGTCCTTAACCTCTTCAAATGACGGCTGCTTTGCCTGTGTGTGACCCTCCAGGCGGATGATGTACCAGTTACCCGAAATCTCCTCCGGCCCGCTGACATCGCCGACCGACATATCCTCGACCACGCTCTGAAGTGCCACCGGGGTGAGGCGCTCCACCGGGATGTTCCCCCGCTTGCCCCCACGCTCCCGGGTCTGGGGTGACAGTGAATGCTGACGCGCAAGGTCTCCGAACAGATCCGGATTTCCCTGAAGCTGGCTGTATATCTTTTGCGCTTCCTCCTGCGAAGAGACAATAATCTCGGAGATTTCAACCATCTCCGGCTGTTGGAAGCGATCCCGGTTCTCTTCAAAGAACTGCTTCAACTTTTCATCGGTTACGTCTATTTCGTTCTGTGTCAGCTTCTGCACTTTCATGCGAAACTTCTTCTCTTCTTGATACTCTTCGGGCGTCATGCCACGCGATGCCAGCATCTGCTCCCACATCTGCTCATTCGGTGCCTGCTGTTTATCCTGTTCGACGGCCCTGGTCAACTCTTCATCGGTGATCTCAAGGCCTGCCTTTTCGAAGGCATTATCCACCATCGTTCGAAAAATCATGTCTCCGAGGACCTGCTCGCCATAGTTCTTCTTCATGCGCTCTGTGAGGTCTTGCTCGGTGATTTTCTGGCCATTAACAACGGCGACAGGCTGCTTCGAGCAGCCATTTACAATCAGCAAAACTGCACTGACAAGTGCAAACAGCGCACAAAGCTTCCACCATCGGGTGCGTTTCAAGGGAATTCACATCTCCTTATAGACGGGACAATAGACTCCATTGACAGGTACAGGGGAACAACTTTAGGCATTATAACACATACGGATCCGAAGTAAAACCGTGCGGGGTGGTGTAGCGGTGGGTCAGGGGAGGGAAATCTGTCGCTGGACGAAGGCGCGCAGGCGCACGATGGCCTGTGTGTGGATCTGACAGACCCGTGACTCAGTGACATCGAGGATCTCGCCGATCTCGCTGAGGGTGAGACCCTCTTGGTAATACAATCCTATCACAAGGCGGTCGCGCTCGGGAAGCTGCTCCACGGCTTCGCTGACGATCCGCATCAGCGACCTGTCTTCCATAACCGCCTCGGGATTGGCATATTCGCCGGGGTCGGGGATCTCAGCGCTGCCTGATCCCTCGCTGTCGGGCCGGTTGAAGATATCCTGCAAAGAGGCGATGTTGGTGCGGCTGGTCTGTGAGAGAAGTTCGTAATACTCGTCAATTTCCATCTCCAGGGCGCTTGATATTTCGTGATCAGTCGGCTGCCGCCCCAGCCGGTCCTGCAGCCGCATGACAGTCTGTTCGAGCCTGCGGGTCTGCCGGCGCACGCTCCGGGGCGCCCAGTCCTCAGAACGCAGCGATTCCATGACCTCCCCGCGGATGACGGTGCTGGCGTAGGTGCGAAACTTCGTGCCACGCGTGGGATCGTAGCGATCTACCGCCTTGATAAGCCCGATCAATCCAGCACTCACCAGGTCTTCGCGATCAACACCGTCGGGCAGGTGTACAGCCACGCGGCCGACCACATAGTGGACGAGGTCCACGTTATCGGTGATCATGACCTCTCTACGTTCCTGTGAGATGTGATCATCCGATTCGTTGGTGCATGATGCTTCGGCCAGTGTCATCACTCCTCAACCAGTTGGCCGGTCTGTTCAATCTCTGCTCTCTCAATGACGTGCAAAATCTGGACTGAAAAATCCGCTTCAACCTCTTCGGCAGACATTGTCATCAGGTTACAGCCAAGATCCGACAGCATTTTCTGCACTGGCGCGCGAAGTTGCCGGTCACACATCAGGGTGATTGGATGGTCAATCCGGATACTCTCCCGCTCCCAGTGCCCCAGCACCTCCATCCACCGGCTGGCCTGCTGCCCTCCGAATGATGGCGCTCTATCCATGAGGTTTGTCGAAAGCTCCGAGGCGAGATCAGGTGCGATTTCCAGGGCCATAATCACTCCGTCAGGAGCGGCAGTTTGACAGATCGCCCGCGAAAGCTTGTTTCGCGCCGCGGCGGCGATGTCATCTTCCGACGCTCCCTGCTGAACACCCTGTGCGAGGGCCTCCAGCAGAGCTGCTCCGTTTCGCAGCGGAACCCCTTCGGCCAGAAGGTGACCTCCCATTTCGCTGAGCCTGACAGCGTCCACGCCTCTGGACTCTGCCGCCTCCACGACCGCCGGGTGCGATTCGGCCACCCGTTGGATGACCTCAGATGCACGCTGGGCGTCAAACAGCTCCCCGGCATTGGCCCGCACTATCTCGCTGCAGGCCCACACCAGCGCCCCGGCGGGATCGAGCAGGCGTACCGGTAGCTGGTGGGCCTGATCGAATTGATCATCGGGGATCCATGCGCCGACTTTCCGCGCCCCGAGCCGCGCCGGAGTAGCACCCTCGATGGCCTCCCAGTCACCCCCCAGAGCCAGCGTCCGACCCGGGCGGATAGTGCACTGAACGATCATCTGGTCATTCAGGACCACGCCCACCTCGTTGATGGACAGATCGGAATTGTCGCGAATGACGAAGGGATCTATGGCAAAGCCGGCCCAGTTCTCAAACTCCCGCCGCATTGTCGTGATACGGTCCCGCAGGCGGGCGATGTCAAAATGACCGGTCAGGCCGAGGCCGATTTCGATGCGGTTTGCGCTTTGCGCCTCCGGCATATCGGCCTCCCGGGGTTCGCCGGCTGTCGAGAACCGTGAGCCGACGATTACCAGCGCGGCCATAACACCAGCCGTGACAACAAGCGGCAGCCGGGCTCCTGGTGATACGATGGCAAGCGATAAAAGCGTCACTGCTGCAACTCCCAACACAAGCGGTTGTGCTATGAGTTGTCCTGCAATTTTCAAACCAAACTCGCCGGTGGTCCCCGCTCGGGAGAGAATAATTGCTCCTGCCGCGCCGACGAAGACGGCAGGAACAAGCACAGCCAGTCCATGTCCGGCCGCGCCTGGCAGATATGCCCCCGCAGAAGCGCTTCCCGACAGCGCGCCGGCCACTGCGGTCACCCCCACGATGACCAGGGTGGCCAGACAATCACCTCGCAGGAACCGTGCGGCCCCGTCCATGGCCCCGTAAAACGCCGCCTCCCGGTCAATGTCGGCCTGGCGCACCACGGCCTCTTCGGAGGTCATGTGGCCTGCAGATATCGCCGTATCAATACCCATCTGGCGTCCCGGCAGTGCGTCAAGCGCAAACCGCGCCAGCACCTCCGACACCCGCACCATCCCCACGGCGATGACCAGCAGATCAATCAGTGCCACCATCACGACCGATGCCACGCCAGCCACGGGGCCCGGTGTCGAGGCGGCAGCGCCAAGGGAGGCCACGATCGCCCCTCCGCTGTGGTGGGTCAAAATTGCCCGGCCGATGGCAAGGGCGAGAAAAACTCTCCCGATGCTGGAGGCCACGAGCATCGCAGGCAGCTCCTGCAGCTCCAGCGGCCTGCGGGCGGTGAGTGCAAGCACAAACACGGCGATTGAGAAGGCGAGGTTGGCCGCGACAAGTCCGTCTATGATCCACGACGGCAGCGGCACCAGAAGCGCCAGCGCCGCCACCAGTGCAGCGAGGGCGATCGCGTGAAGTCCGGTGAGCCGATTCCGCGCTTTCATGACGAACTCTCCTCCTGTCGCCGCTGGCTCAGACGCTGCTGGATGAGGGGGCTGCTTTCGGTGTCGCGTAATTCACGGCGCTTCTCCTGCTCTCCCATCCGGGCCGCCGAGAAGTACGCGTACCTGCACCAGATCCAGTCCAGCACTGCGGCGCCCGCGGCGGCCGGCAAAAATGTTGTCACCGCCGGAATGCAGCAGATGCGAGCAAATTCCCGCGTGCCGGCGGTGGGACTTTCTCCAATAGCCCCGGCGGTCTCAATCGCCGCATACACCGCCGCGATAATGACGATGGCCGCAATCAAAGCTCGCACCGCGGTGTCGGCTACCTGTGAGCGATTCATCGAATAGTAACTCACATCCTCGCCGCCGGAACTCACCGTGCCAGATCCGCCCTGCACGAAAACACTTACCAGCCACGCACACACCACCACAGCGGCAATGCACCCGACCGATACACCGATGAGCGCCCCCGCACGCCACAGCCACGGGAAGACTCCGGCGGCGGTTGTGATGTCCGTACTCATCGCATCCCGCACGAGACCTCCGGCGGCGCTCACGAAAGCGTTTGCACCGGCAATGACGGCTCCCACGGCTCCGGCGACAATGACCGCCGCGATAACCGTATGGCTGACCGGACGGATGCCGCGCCGCCGCAGCCATTGCAGCTTCCTCTCGCTTGCCTGGTATCGCTTTAGCATCGTCGTGCTCCAAATTGCTGCATCAGCCAAGCATTGCTCCCAACTCCCGCAGCGCTCTCCGAAGACACGCGACCGCCGTCCAGCTTACTGCCGGAAGCGTCAATGCCACAACCACCAGCGTCAGCAGAGATCCTCCGGCAGCCGACAGACCCGATTGGCGAAGCTCTTCAAACATGCGCTCCACCGAGGCCAGCATTGCACGCGCCAGCAACACCGCAAGCAGCGCAGGAGCAGCGATCAGCACCGAGCCCGCGAGCATCTCCGTCGGCCAGACTACCAGAGCCTCCTGGGCAAGCTGCGTGATGTCCCCGGCTGCGGGAAAAACTCCGAAAGATTGCGCAAGCGTTCTGATGACTGCATGATGGCCGTCAATAAGCAGGAAGAGACCGGCTGCAAGCAAATAAAAGAGCCGCCCGACCGGCCGCTGTTCAATCGGCTGGGCGCTCCAGGCCGCAGCATTGTCCAGATAATTCCCGGCCATCACCGCCCCGTACAGCACCGCCGCCACTGCCGCACCGATGACCAGCCCGACGACGAGGTTTCCCAGCGCCCAGGCGGTGTAGTGTGCGAGTGGTATCTCACCAGCCTGCGGTGCCTTTACAACATATACCAGGGCAACGGCCACGACCGACGCCGCCCCCAGGCGTACGGATACAGGCACCTGCCGGTGTCCTGTCGGCGGGACCAGCAGGGCCACACCGGCTGTTCGCGCGAAGACAAGCCCCCAGATTGCCACGGCGGCCGCCAGGTCCATGGTCATTGCACCATTTCCGGGATGTTGCTCCACAACTGGTACCAGAAGCCCCCGAGAAGGCTCACCATCCACGTGCCGAAAATCAATATGGCCACACCGGCCGCCAGGAGTCGCGGTGCCGTACCGGCTGCAGAATCACCCCCGCCCACGGAGCTTTGCAGCCACCCCATGGCAAATCCCACAAGCGCCGCCGCTGCCACAGGCGGTGCCGCCACGCACATGGACACCAATATTACATGGCAGATCAGACCCGTGAGCTCATGAACACTCGTGATAGACCCTCTCCTTTACTGCACAGATCGCCATACATTCATCGGTTCGTCGTTGACGGCGTTTGCAGCGTATGCCATAATTGGCTAAGAGAATCAAGCTGTCTTTATGCCTCATCATCAAGGAGGCCCATCCATGCGTCTGCGCCATATTCTGAGCGGCCTGGTGATTGCTGTTGCTCTTCTGGCTGGATGCAGCGGCAGTGACGTTGACTACGAAATACTGCAAAACGTCATGCCACTGCGCGACGGGACACGGACTGTCAGCGATTGCACCATTACGACGTATTTCGGGGTCCAGGAATGGACCGTACAGGGGACCTCCACCCGCGAGGTCGTTGGCCCACAGCAGATCACAATTGATGGCGAGGATGTAGGCGTCACGGTCGTGCAGCATGATTTTCCGAATCTGGCGCCCCCTGATCTGGGTATCGGCGCTAACCATCCCATGCAGCTTTACGTCAACTACCTGTTTTCCGATGTGGGCGGGCTCAGAAACTGGTTGAGCTATTTCCAGCAGGTTGATCGAGACAACGACGGAGACATTGACCGGATCGTCCGCCTCGCCTCCGGACCGGTTGGCGGTGAGTACGCTGAGGTTCCAGACGTCAAGCCACATATTCTCAAACCATTCCCGGCGGGGCACGCGTCAAACAATTCTCATCCGATAACATCCGTTCCGTTTTACTGCAACAATGAGACCCTGAACAATTCCACCTGTGTGTTCAACAGCCAGTACAGGCTTCCAGAGCTCATCTTCGGCCAGGAGCGCCCTTTCATCACCTGCACACAGCGTGTCGCTGCCGAAATTGAATTCAACGGTGAAACAGGTCCTTTCAACGGTGTGATCAAGACCGGCATCGCGGAGAACGTCGGCCCGATTCGTGAAGACATAGATTATGAGCTGCGGCTCGGAGGCCACTGGGTGCAATTCTTTATCGAGATCGAGAGCAGGACCATAACACCTCAGCCATGACACGGCGTGTTATTGATTGTCATAGAAGGGGCTGGTCACTGCGGCCAGCCTTTTTTTTACGCCATCGTGTCCAGCAGCGACCCGGCGAGCAGGGCCCATCCATCCACCATCACGAAAAGCAGCACCTTGAACGGCAGTGACAGGGCGGGGACCGGCAGCCCCAGCAGCCCCACAGATGCAATTGTGGCGCCGACGACGACGTCAATGACAAAAAAGGGCAGGTAGATGATAAGGCCGATGAGAAATGCTGCCCGCAGCTCGCTGAGGACGAATGCGGGCACTATTGTCGTCAGGGCGGGCCGCTCAGCATCAGCCGGTCTGATGGCGGTGAAGACGTCAATGTCGGCCTGGCGCGTGCGGGCCGTCATATAGTCACGCAAAGTTCCCTCGATGGTGGCAATCGCCTCAGCGGCCTCCATCTCCCCGGCCATGTACGGGCTGACAGCCTGCCGGTAAATGCCGCCGAGCTGTGGCGCCATGGTGAACAGCGTCAGGAAGATCGCCAGTCCGATGATCACCACCGTCGGTGGAATTTCTGACGACCCCAGTCCCGCGCGCAGGAAAAACAGCACAACAATGATGCGGGCAAAGGAGGTGGTGACAGCCAGAACCGCCGGGGCAAGCGACAGTGATGCAAACAGCAACAACAGTCTGATATACCCGCCGGGTTCGTCCGCGCCGAAGTCCACCACCATCTCTCCCTGCGCCGCAGCGGCCACAGGGAGCCCGAACGTTGCTGCGAAAACGATGATTGTATTGATGAGAGTGGACCGCTTCATTCGAATGTCTGGCAACTCCGCTTCGTGCCTGTGCTGATACAGGTGCCGCCGGCTCATCACGTCTGCGAAATAAACCGGATGTCAGAGGGGATCATGGTGTCCCTCACCAGGCTGTGGGGGCGGGGACGTCCGGTCATCCCCCGCCGGGATCTCCACCGCCGACCGCTCAATCTCCCCGATGAGTGTGGGCGTCTCCTGCGACCAGGCAACGAGAAAGATTCGTTGTCCAACCATGACCAGATACAGCGTTCTGCCCTGTCCAAGCGACACCGTCTGGATCACGTCCACGGGCCCTTCTTCGGGGGCGCTGCGGCCGGGGAGCGAGACGCGCTTGAGCACGTACCACGTCAGCAGTATAAGCCCGATGACGACGAGCAGATACAGCAGCGCCTGGAGAAAGTGGTACCAGGGGTCGCCTGTAACTACGTTTGAGGCGTCCTGGCACCACGCAACCACCGGGAGCGCCGCACTGGCTGCGACCACCAGCGGTCTAACTATCGTCTTCATCACCGGTTGCGACCTCCACGATGCGGATACCGAGCCTGCCGTCCACGGCCACCAGCTCGCCGCGTGCCACGGGCTGCCCTCCGATGAGCAGGTCGGCCATGCTGTCGGCCGAGGCATCAAGTTCAAGGACTGTCCCCGCTTTACATTCCAGCAGCTCCGCCAGGGTGAGTTCCGCGCTGCCGACGCGGACTTCCACCGCCAGTGGTATCTCGCCCAGCGCCGCCAGCGCCACGGGCGAGAGACCGCTATCCTGCCGGCCCGCGCCCGTACCGCCCGTATCCTCATTCATCGTCTCGTTCTCCCCTTCCATGTATGTCAGACAGCCCGGCCACGTCCGTAATGCGTATTGCCCATGAGTTCTGCTGGCTGCCCAGCTTCCCTTTGGCGACCACGCTGTCGCCCATCAGCAGCTTCAGATCGCTTTCCGGCTGCTCATCAACAGCCACCACGTCGCCCGGCTGCAGCCGGAAGCCTTCCTGCAACTGGATGGTGCCACCATCAATCACGGCATCAGCCCTGAAACAGACCTGACTCAGCGCCTCAACTGAAATCGTCGCACTTCGTCGAAGCTCGCCCTGTGCCCGAAGCGGCTGTCGGATGATCGGCCAGGGCACCGCCAGCTTCATCGTGTCGCGTTTTTCCTGCACATCGAGAGTGAGGCGCAGCATTACCGCCCGGCCCGCTGGTTCCCAGGCGGGTTCGTCGCACCGATGCAGTGCCAGGGCGCCACGGGGTTCCAGGAGCTGCTGCAGCCACAGCACCAGGGGCTGCAAGGCGGCCGCCAGTATCTCATTGTCGGCACTGTTGAGCCCCTCATCCGTCGCTTCTTCGTATCCCAGAGATGAAGCCACAATCTGCCTGGCCAGCCCCGCCGGGATTCGCAGTACCCCCGTTCCCGCATCCAGAGGTATGGCAAAATCCACCGTTTCTGTTGGCGATTTCCACGCTTGAGAGTCATCCACGATGGCGCACGAGCAGCTCATCCCCCGAAGCCCACCCGACAGGCGGCTGGAAATCCCGGAGCGGCACTCCACTACACACCGCCGCGTGAGATCCGCAAGCAGCTTTTGGTCGAACAAGCCGGGAGCATCCACCGGCGGATGTTTCAGGCGGGTCACGTTGTTCGGGCTCAATGCGCGGTCTTCTCCCTTTGTCGCTGGATTCGCGCGTGTGTGTCAATGGTATCCTGCAGCCTACGCTGAATCTCGCGCTCCTGGTGGGCCTTCGCCGTTTCGGCCCTCGTCTGCAGCAGCCGGCACCGCTGTGCGATCTCTACCATCGCCTCGCGATGGGTGAGAAGCTGCGATATCACCCGCTGCTGGTCGCGTTTTAGTTGCGCCAGCCGTGTGCGTAACTGCTCCCGGTGGCGGTGGTGAATCTTCAACTGCGCGGCACTGTTTGTCACCATCTCCGGACGCTCAGCCTCCTGTTTGATACGTTCTTGCAGTTCGGCGATTTGGCGACCGAGCTCCCGGAGCCGTGTCCGGTGCTGGTGTATCGCCTGCTCCATCTCCCTGCGGCGGCTTTCATAATGACGCCGCACGCGCTGGAGCCGCTCAACCTCTCTTTGCACCGCCCATTTCATGCGCCAGTCATCTCCCTCGCCCGTCGGGCGATCCTGCCCAGTTCGATGCGAGCCGCTGACATGTCGGTCTGTTCATCAATATCCTGTCGGAGGAGGGTGTTGATGTCATCATTCAGCCGCACCGCTGCATCCACCCACGGATCTGCGCCCGGCTCGTACGCCCCGACGGCCAGCAGATCCTCGATTTCGCGGTGCGTCTGCAGCAGCCGCCGGCAGACCGACGCATCATCTTTGTGCGATTCATCAATGACCCGGTCCATGAGACGGGAGACGCTGGCGGTGACATCAATTGCCGGATAGTGGCCTCGCTGCGCAAGTTCCCGGGAGAGGATGATA
>JBKHJK010000397.1:0-3533 GCA_046538215.1 Armatimonadota bacterium | reverse complement strand
GGCGATCTACGAGTGGACGAGCGAAACTCCAGCCTACGGCCCCTCACACATGCCTCCGAATGTCCCGCAGGAGCAGTGTTTTGACAAGCTGTCATTCCGCGAGAATCTCGATCCAGACGGACAGTTTTTCATGATTGACGGCTACGCACGCGGCGGACACCTCCACTATGACGGAAACGCCATCACCAAGTACTACGCCGATGGCGAGGACTGGCTGATGGACGGCGATTACCTCGTGCGCAATACCACCGACCACACGATGCTCAGCGTGGTGCGCGACGGGCGGGCGGATAAGGTCGTGCCACCGTGTGCGGCTCTGGAGCACGTCGCCGATTTCGACGATGTCGCCATGACCCGCACCTCGATCTACGACTACAACGGCGTGGACTGGCAGCGCAACGTCTTCTGGCTCAAGGGCGGGCCCGTGTGCCTGATTGACCACTGCACAGCCGCCGAAGCCGGGGATTACTCGCTTGAGTGCATATTCAAGATGATTGATCGTGGGGAGCGCACCGATGACGGCACTCGCACATTCTCCCTGCGCCGCGGCAGTGCGCCGATTCGCGGGCTCACCGTCGTGGAGGAGCCAGAAGAGGGCGTCGAGAAGGCGGTGCGATTTGATGGCAGCCAGTCGGCGCTGAGCTTCCCGCTGGAGATCCCGGCCGGAGAGTTCTATGCCAATCTCATCGCAAAGGGCCTCGATTCCGGCACCGACAGCTTCTACCTGTCCATAGATGACGGTGATCCCGTGCCAATCCACCTGACGCTGAATGAGTTTGGGCGCTCCTATGACTCCGGTGTCAATCCCAAGACCGGGCCCATGCCGAAAGTGACCGTCGAAAATGACGGCATGCACCTGGTGAAGATCTGGCTGCGCGAAAAGCCCGGTGTCTTTCTCGACCGCGTGGAGTTTATTGATGACGATGCTGAGATCGTTGCCGAAATTGAGGCCGAAGACGCCCCTGATGCAGAAGCGTCCGAGCTGGTAAAGCCCCCCGATAAACTCTTCCACCTGTACAACACGGGACACAGCCGCATGGTCCAGAGCACGCGCATCAACCACAAGCGCGATCCGATCCGCTACATCCACCACAAGTTCGGCGGGTCGCTCGATGAAGGGCAGGCCGCAAGCAACCAGGCGCTGTTCTTCAATGAACGCGCGGGCGATGACGGGGCATGGGATCTGAAGCGCGTGGACACCGACACCGCCGTGGTGACCAATGACGGTCGGCCTCGTGCAGTCATTACCACCTCACCGGCGGAGCTTCTCGACACGGACGCGGCGATGGCATGGGTCGGTCGCCGCGAGCTGGTGTTTTGTGATACCACCTTCATGGCAGGTCTGTTTGAAGCGGACGAGAAGATAGACATCCGCATTGATCTCAGTGACGGCGCGGTCACAACGACGGCCGTGGAGGGGGCGAAAGTATCGATCCCGGGGCTGACCGTACATAGATCTCGGGATGCTGCTGAGGAGGACCTCGCACTCACCAAAGCAGCGCGCATCAGGCTCAGGCAGGACATCGGCAGAGTGATCCACGACCTCGCCGACAGCGCTGAGTTCGGTGAGGGTGGCACATCCCCGGTCCGTCCCACACAGGGCATGGAGCGTGCGTGGGAGATCGAGGCGGCCTCACACGAGGGGGCTCCCCAGCCGACTATCGAGATGGAGACACATGACATTGATGCCGACGGAACCGATGAGACTCTGGCCATCCGTGGCCGCTACCTCACCTGCATCAACGCCGACGGCACGGTGCGCTGGGAGTTCGACGGAACTGATGAGCTCTATGCCGTCGGAGCCTGGGACATTGACGACGACGGTGCGCTGGAGATCTTCTGTGGCGGCAAAAGTAAGATTCTGTACGTCCTGGAGACCGACGGGTCACTGATAAGGGAGCATCCCATTGAGACCTACTGGCGCGTATCCCGCACCACCATCCACGAGCCGCGGCTGGATGATGTGGTTGTGGGCGATTTCAACAACGACGGCGAATGGGAGGCCTGCCTCGGCACGGTTGACGGCTTCACCCAGGTGATCAACTCCGATTTCTCACAGCGCTGGATATTCGGGGAAACCAATCACGGCACCACCGAGATTCATGCCGTTGATGTGGATGATGACGGCGTCCAGGAGCTGGCAGTCGGCAACCGCTACGGCAAGCTGTTTGTGCTGGAGCCTGAAGACGGCAGCCGGGCCGGGGCTCGCGGCTCTGAGCTCGGTGACGTCCAGATGCATGTGGCCGATCTCGACGGTGATGGCACCTTCGAAATGCTCAACAGCTCCTCGACCGGGGCCTTCAGGGTCGGCCAGGTGGGGAACCGCACTGTGGTATGGGAGTTCCCAAATTACGGCTACGCCTGGCGGGATATCAAGGTCGCCGATTTCGTGGAGGGCAGCGGACTGGAAGTCGCATGTGCTTCAGACACCGGCTACGTCTATCTCCTGGACGCACATGGCAATACACTGGCTGCACGCGATTTACACTCGGCGGTGCTGGACCTGGCGGTGGTTGAAATTGACGATTCGCCGATGATCGCTGCAGGCTGCCTGTCGGGCATGGTCTATCTGCTTGACGGGAAACTCAACGAAATCGGCTGCCTGAATGCGGGCGGACAGGTCAACTGGGTCAGCGCCGTGCAAACCCCCGAAGGCCCGCAGGTCGTCGCGGCGCTGGAGGACGGCCGCGTGGTGGCCGGGACGTTCTGAGGGATGTTACATGGTAGCAGACGGAATAATGGTAATGAATAGCCACATGTGGAGTGCATCTTTATGGCACTGACGCAGGCGCCGCAGCCGATTTTGTACCGCCGCATTGACGTGCCTGAGGAGTTTCTGGAGGATGATGGCCGCCCTTTTGGTGGCGACATCCGCATTGGCGATCTGACAGGTGACGGCACCGTTGATTTTCTTGTCTATCGCTGTGCCGACGGCGGCATGAAGCCCTGCTTTTTGGGCGCCTTCGATATCAACGGTAATCCCCTGTGGCATGCCGGAGAGGGGGGAGCATACCCCGAGCGCCCGATGTCGGTGGCCGTGCACGATATTGACGGCGATGGCTCCACCGAGATCGTCTGCTTCTGGCACGTCGAGGACATCGAGGCTGATGAAACATCCCTGGCCGATGTTGTTGTGCAGATACGTGATGGCGCGACGGGGCAGGTCAAGCTGCAGGCCGCGCCCGATGCTGTCATCTCCCGCCACGGCGAGGGCCCCAACTGGGTGCACCAGCGCCTGCTGATGGCCGACTTCCGCGGGACCGGCTCGCCGCGAGATATGGTGGTGAAGCTTGGTGACACGGTGGTGGCCCTCAGCGGCGAGTTGGAGATGCTGTGGACGTATCGCATCGCGTGGAACGAATACGGCCACTGCGCGGCGTACATCCCCAGCGTCGGCGATATCAACGGGGACGGACGCGATGAAGTCAATGGCGGCTATTTCCTCCTGTCGGCGGAGGGGAAGCCAATGTGGGAGGGCGATATTGCCAATCACATGGATTCAGTGGCGATCACGGAGTGGGATAACGGGAATG
>JBKHJK010000396.1:0-3590 GCA_046538215.1 Armatimonadota bacterium | reverse complement strand
CCCATCTGGTCGCTCCGGTCTTCGGGTTCAGCTTGAAGGCCATGTGGTTTCGGGATACAAAGATTACGCCGTCGGAGTCGATGGCGCTTGACCCCCAGCTTGCGCCACCATTTTTGCGCACATTGGTCTGCCAGATGATTTTCCCGTCACTGACTCGGACTGCTGCATATTCTCCGCCCATACCGGCGACATAGGCGTTCCCGGCGGCGTAGGCGGGAGCGGCGGCGAAGTTGGGGCCGATATCACCGGCCGCAGTCTGCCGGCCTGTATGCAGATCAACGATCCGCACAACGCCGTCGCACCCGGCGATGATAGCCCTGCCCTGGGCCACACACGGCGAGCAGTGCACCTGGGCGCCTGACTCAAACTTCCAGATGAGCCGCCCGGTTGTCACATCGAGCCTGTAAAGGGAGTTGTCGTACGAGCCGAATAACACGCTGTTTCCGGGAGCCGGTGTCCCCGATGAGATAATCTTTCCGTCGGTCTCAAATGTCCACCGGCGCGAACCGTCTGCGGCATTCACCGCGTGGAAAACTCCGGCCTCGTCACCGACCATCACGGTATTTCCGATGACGCACGCAGATGCGGTGATACTGTCGGTGGCCATGTACTTCCACTTCCTCGTCCCGCTGGCAACATCAATGGCCACAAGCGCGTTCGACATCGTGCCAACGTATGCCGTCCCGTCAGCGATAGCGGCCGTGGATTCAACTGATGAACCCGTTTCATAGGTCCACAAAAGCTGCGGCCTGACTGTCAGCGCTGAAGCCGCCCGCCCGGTCATCTGCGGATTGGCGCGGAAGCTCGGCCAATCAGCCCAAAGCGGTGCACAAACCAGCGCGATAATCACAACACCAACGGCTGTGTAATGACGCACGGTCGAATCCTCCATGACTATTCTTCACGCAGGGCGGGAATGAGGGGGCCGCGGACCACTGCAAACGCCGCGGCGCCACAGCTAATCACTCCAACAACCAGTATAGCTGATAGGACGCCCACAAGCACCTGCCAGTTCACTTCAGAGGTGGCTGAGGCAAGCTGCGGACCCACCGCGATGAGCGCCGAAACCGTCCCCATGACCAGTCCCAGTACCAGCAGGCCGCCGTTTTCGGCCACCAGCGTCCAGGCGATACCGGCGCGAGTGAAGCCGGTAGCCAGCATCAATGCAAGCTCGCTGCGCCGCTCCAGGGCGCTTCGCAAAAGAACCGTGACCAGTCCAACAGTCCCCAGCAGCAATCCCAACCCGCCCAGGGCCAGAAACATCGAAAGATATGTGTTTTGCACCTGCAGGTAATCGTTCAGCACCGCCGTGGTAGCCCGGACCTGAAAGCCCATCTCTCCCAGATTCCGCCGGAGTATCCGGGCGACCTCGTCCTGCCGGTCGGGCGGAGTGTCGATCAAGAAATACGCCGGGGCATTGATGCCCGGATAGATTGCCTCAAAAATCGTCTCATCAACCAGCAGCTCGCTCTGGAAAATGCTGTTTGCCAGCAGGCCCACAAACCGGAACGGAAGCTCCTGGCCGCCGGGTCCGGGCATACTGTAATATTGCCCCAGCCCCGAATGCAGCGTCCACCGCACACTGGCAGCGTCGCCAAAGGCGGGAATGGTGCCGGGCATATCCACCTCCAGAGCCTCCCAGCCGTCGGGGGAGTCGGAGGTCGTGCTGAGCGAAAAACCGCCGCGCTTTATGATCCTTTGTGGCACACCGAGTATCACTGGATGCTGCGGGCGGGCGATATTCAAACAGCTTATATCTTCACCGGGACTTTGCCGGAATGAGATGATTTCACACTCCTGCATCACCTTTTCGTCCGCCGCCGAAAAGCCAAGCCTGCGGCGGCCGGCCTCCGTCTCCAGGTCGTAGGGCAGAGGTACCGAGGAGGTCGCTCGCAGCTCAAAGCCTCCCGTCCCGGAGTCCCTATCAGTTACGTCAAGTGCGGAGAGGTCCTGTGAATTGGCGGCCACGGCGACGATGGTGAACGTCGCGGCTGCGATGATGCCGATGACAAGCAGACTCCGCCCCGAATTGGCTGCGGCGTTGCGCAGGGACAGGCGCAGGATCGAGCGGTTGGCGCCGATGGATTGCAGCGCAGCAGAGAGACCGAGTTTCGATGCCGACAGCGCCGCCAGCAGCAGCGCAAAGCCGATGCCAAAGAAGGCCATCTGTGGTGCGATGATTTGCCAGGCCGTGGAGAGCAGTGCAAGCGACGCCGCAACAGCCAGCAGGAGTCTCAGCAACCACCCGGCCAGTTTCTGACTTCCAGCCGTCAAAGCGGTTTGGGTCCGCCCGGAACCGCGCAGCAGCTCGAGTGCGCGAGATTGCCCGAGCTGCCTGGCGCCAGACCACGACAATCGTACCGATGGCAAGCCCCGAAATCGCGCCGATGAGGAGACTGGCGGGCGTCCAGTGAAACCACAGCGCACCGGTCCGGCCGACAGCGCCACTCCACCAGTTGTTCAGCGCCCGGATGATCCCCGCCGCATAGCCCATTCCGGCCGGAACACCCAGTACGGTGGCAATGACGGTCATCGCCAGGCCTTCGATAACAAGTGCGCGACCGACCAGGGGCGCCGGATATCCGACGGCCTGCATGATCCCGGCCTGTTGTGAGCGCCGCTGTGCCAGAAGTCGCAAAAGCATCCCGCCCAGCCCCGCGCCCGACAGCACCAGGAAAATGCTGAGGCCCAAAAAGAGCTGGCTGAAGTCCGAAGTGCCCTTCGATGCCTCCAGCGCCATCTGCCGCACCGGGCGGAAGGCCAGCCCCGAGACAGAGGGCGGCAGTTCATCCAGCAGCGCCGTGCGATACTTTCGGGCGAATTCGGTGACCGAGACACCTGCCGGAGGCCTCACCAGCACTGAGGTCACCCAGTCAGCCCGCTCGCCCTCCGGAGCACTCTGCCACATCCGGCGGACGACGGACGGATTCACGAAGGCCTTCGGAGCGGCGCGATACCGGTGCCAGTACGCTTCATCGCGCTCGGTGATCAGACCCATATCCACCGGGAAGGGGGCCTCCCAGTCTCCCACCGTCTCCGCCTCTGTGATGCCAGGGAAATCCGGCACGAGGGCGGCATCGGCACCGAGGCCCTCCATTTCGACAACTGCGCCGAGCCGCAGGGTGAACGCCTGCGTGGGGTAATCGCCACCGGTCGTGGGAACCAGGTAGGTCAGCTTGAGCGAATCCTCCGGCTTTGCGCCCAGATCAGCCGCCGCCCACGAGTTGAGCCACACCTCGTTCTTCGGAATGTCCCCGGTGTCTGGAGCCCCCGTGGTGAAGTCGAATTCAGGCAGCGGCTGCATTCCCGCCACCATTGCATAGGCGATCATCGGTGCGTCCGGCCTGTCCGTGTCAATGATTTTCTCGGCGAGGTAGAGTGATACGGTTCGGGAGGACGCATTGAGCTCGCCTGCAGCCTGCCGGGCGCCCTGCACCTGCGCCTCATTCAGCACCGTCGCATCGGTGGTCACGGCCAGATAGCCGCTTGCTGGATGCTCCTCAAGCTGGATTCCGATATCGGAAAGTGTTACTGTCTCTTTCAATCCAGCCGACAGGGTGCTTTCCTGTGCTGCGGGGGTGTGGGCGACA
>JBKHJK010000395.1:0-3594 GCA_046538215.1 Armatimonadota bacterium | reverse complement strand
GCACTGATTCCTCTCCGAGGAAGTGGGAGGTGTACAGGTCGGCGACGGCGCTGACGAGCTGGTCGCTGACCATGTGCTGGACGCGCTGCTTGCTCTCGGCGAGATCGAAGATGGAGGCTTCCAGCATGTTGACCACGGTGTCTGTGACAGCCGGCCGCACACGGGTTTGATACAGCCAGTCGTCCGCGAGGTGACACAAAAGCAGATGCACGTGGGCCTTTTCGGAATCGATGAGGGTGTCCAGAAGCTGCAGATAGCGCATCGGCTGCAGGTCCACGAGGACGTTTGCCAGGTCAAACGCGCCCTTATCCTGCAGCGCGATCAGCCGCAGTGAGCTTTGTGCGAGTGCAGAGCCGGCCGAATTGCCCGCGGTGTTCCAGGCCGAAAATGACAGCAGACCGGGCAGACGCACGTCCTGATCAATGAGGGTTTCTATAAAGCAGTCTTCCGCACCGTTGGCAAATGCGACGTCACAGACAGCCACGTGCCGGTTGTGTTCAGCGTCGGCGATACGGGCGGCGAAGTCCGAGGCCTGGTCCCGCCGTTTTTGGGCCTTATCACCGTCGCTGTAATCATCACGCATGCCCCCTGCGGGGGGATTGACGGCGAGGACGAAATCCGCCTGACCCGCGCTGTCGGCAACCTCGACGCCCACGGTGTCCATGTGCCCCTGCAGGGTCTCGGCGAAGGGACGGTCTTCAAATGTCGCGACATTCTGTGCGTCATCGGGATTGGAGTACATGATGTAGACCCGGGGGACCTTCTGCATGTGCTGGTGGACGAACCGCGCCAGCAGCGTCTGTCCTATCTCATCGGCCCCGGGATAGATCAGTACGCGATCTGAAAGACCGTGGCGGCCAATGACCTTTTTCAATTCATCCTGCTCTTTGACGTGGGGCCCGTATTCGGCGGCATCCTCCTGCCCCAGCACCAAAAAATCAATGTTCCCGCGGGCGGTTTCCTCGATCGCCCGGAGATTTACCTGATGATTGCGATCCCGGCACGCCCGGTATTTGCCCAAAAGCGAGGTGGGAATGGTCTCTTCCAGTTTTTCGAGACGTTCGCGTTCGTTCTCACCACCATGAGTCTCAACGCGCCCCTGCAGCTCCGAATACTCCCGCAGCATCTGCCAGTTGACAGCCGCCTTGTCAGAATCCGCGGTGATCGACAGGCGCATGATAATATTGCTGGCGAAAACCGGGGTTTCGGAAAACTTCTCGCTTATCTTCGACAGGGCGTCCAGCCGCTCCAGCGCGAGTTCTGTCCGGACATCGGTGGCCCGGGAAGCCACCAGCCCACCGTACGCGAGCATATCCAGGGAGAGGACGACACAGTCAATTTCCGCGGTGACATCGTTCAAAAGCCAGTCAGTCAGGGCCTCTGGATCGCCCGGCTCAGTGTAGCGTCCAAGAAGCTCCATCGGCGGCATGAGGAGTTCATAGTCCACCATCCGCGCCAGCATCTGGACGTGCTTGCAGTTACAGGGCCGGTCATCAAGCGGTAAATAGACCACCCGGTGTACCCGATGTCTTATGCTCACTATTGACCTCCAGTATGGATGCGCCTCAGGCGAGCGCTTCCGTCGCTTCTCGGAACTGTTCAGTAGCCTGAGAGATCGTCTCGGGTTCCTTGCCCGTCACGATTGCACCAATAAGAATGCCACGAACGCCGACTTTGTGCAAGGCAGAGACCTCAGATGGGGCGATTGTGCGCTGTGTCGGTACGATAACGGGGATATCGCTTTCCCGAAGCAGCGCCACCAGCCGGGCGTAGGTCCGCACATCGGCAGCGTTCAGGGCCTCTTCGTACCCATCATGCGGGATCACCGAGGCCTCCACCATCCGCACCTGCGGCAGAAGCTCCAGGCCCGACAGCGTGCCCTCGGGCTCAATGTCGCGCCAGCTTGCGGCGCCCATAATGTGTATATCCGTCTCGGTATTCAGCATCCACGCCGGCATGTCATGCAGATAGGCGTCCACAAAGTCAATGCCCGCAGCCGCCATCGCCAGCATATCCTCCGGTGTGCACATCTTCTCCGCAGTTCCCGGCACGATACCGACAGGGAGACCGAGGTCCATGATTGACTGGATGACATCCGCCTCTTCTTCCCAGGAGCCGAAGCGCAGGTTGGCGGCGTGGTGGTGAAGGTTGATGTGCACCTTGAGGCCGTCGGCGCCTCCCTCAACCGCTGCACGTGCAAGGGCCATATCGTTTCTGGGAAGGCTCACAAACACTGCCGGCCGCTCTTGACGCAGCGCCTCAACGGCTCGCATGGCAATCACAACTCGCCTTCGGTATCGAAATGTGTCCGGTACTATTTTTGCATATCACTGTTGTTCAGACAAGATTTGGATCAGCGTGCGCGACCAGTCCTGCGGTGAAACCCGCGTGAAGGGCGTACTGCCAGAAGCGCTGATGGCCCAAAAGCACCGCCGAGCTGCGAATCCATACAATGCCCTCTGCGGTCTGCAGAAAATCGAGAAAGTCGTCCCTGTCCACGGCCCGCACATCAAGCGCAGGAGAAATCTCCTCACATGCGGACGTAATAGATGTCTCGTCCGCCTCGTCGTTCACGGCAATGAGACTGTTCTGCTCCCGGCAGACAGAAACACACTGATAGCTGCTCCACGATTCCCGCAAATCTCCCGCAAGCCCATCGGCAAGTTCTTTGACAAGCCCCTCGTAATGCCTCCGGTTTGCCTGGGTTAGCAGTCCAAGCCACAGCGCCGAGGCCTCGGAGGTGGTGAAACGACACAGGCTCTCCCGCCCGGATTTCTCGACACTCAAAACCGACAGCTCCTGGAGCTGTTTGACATGAAAATGCACCGGCTGGTACGACAGGTCAACCCCCCGACAGATGTCGCTGATGCTGAGGGGTTTGCCGAAGTTGCGCCGCATGTGACGAATTATGGTCATCGCCGATGTATATCGCACGGTGGCCGTCCCGGGTGTGGCTGTGTTCGCGAAGGACTTTATTTCTCAGGCCAGTAAACTGTCCGGGGGAAAACAATGCGCAGGTGACTGATGCCCGAAAGCGCAGTGGAGGCCGCAGCCGGAAGCGGTGAATAAGGGTTCAGGTTCGCCGGTATCCGCCGCAATCCCTGGCGTCCGGAGCCGCTCTGTTTTGCGTTATCCTCTATCGCGTCCGGGTCCAGAGTCACCCTGGGCATGTTCTCCCACTCGCCACCATTATACCGCACCTGCACCATCAGCCGTGAGAGCGTGCGGTTCATCCAGTCCTCGTGGCCGCCGGTGATGTCGTCGGCGCGGTAGCTTGGCAGCAGATATCCAGCAAAAAGCGGCGGGGTCCCCTCCCATGACGGATCGCGCACATCGGCCGGGCCTACGACCATCCACTGGGTGTTGGTGGAGATGTATGGGACCTCCGGGCTCGACGCATGCTCCCGCGGCACGATCTGAAAGCCTCCAACCTTCCCGACGGGGGAGGTGGATATGTCAATGACGCCGCAGTGATTTGCCCGCAGACGTCCCGGGGCGGCGGAGAGTGTGCCCTCAAAGCGCCCGATCCCCACCACGGGCCTCAGCACCTGCCCGATGAGGCGGGGAGGCTGCGATTCATACTCGATCCATATC
>JBKHJK010000394.1:0-3598 GCA_046538215.1 Armatimonadota bacterium | reverse complement strand
AACATCATTGTACGACAGCATTGTGTTTCCTTTCTAGTGGGGTTTCCTTTGTTGTTTGGAGGCCTTCTTGTTTTACCAGCCCTCTTCTGGCCGAGGCCAGAAGAATGCCTAAAGAAGGAAATCTTGCAATAAATATGACCGGTTTGAGAAGCTTAAAAAAGTGTTCACGATGTCCAGGCCTATCCAGAAAAAAACAAAAAAAGTCTTTGACATATTTCATGCTTTATGCAATTATCATCCGCAAATTCTTCAATAGACTCTTAATATTTATCCTTGATATTTACCCTTGATATAACCGGGAGGATGTGACCAGATGAAACAAGCGAGAATGTATTTCGGGATGATGGCGATAATTTTGGCCGTCGCCGTCAGCGTATCGGCGGCCGGGGAACCGGCCGTGACAGCGGTGCGGGTTGAAGACCGTGAGGTGCAACTGGACGGCAAACTGGACGAACCCTTCTGGCAGTCCGCTACACCTCACAGCGGCTTCACCCTCTGGAAGGAAGAGGGCGACAAGGTTCACGACACCGAGTTCCGCCTGGTCTACGACGACACATATCTTTATATCGGCCTGCGGTGCGACAATCCGCTCCAGGATCTGGTCTTTAAGCCCAAGGTGACCGAACACGACGGGCCGGTTACTGCGGATGAATCGGTCGAGATCTTCTTGGACCCCGGCACCAACGGCCGCCTTTATTATCATTTTATGCTCAGTTCCTTCAACATTAAGGCCGAGCAGGTCATGAAGGTCGGCCAGACCCTGGTTAGGGACCGCGGCTGGGACCATCCCTGGCGCTCTGCCGTGCAGGCTGAGGACGACGGGTGGACGGCGGAGGTGGGGATTCCGCTCTACCTGGTGGCCTCATACGGCGATTTAGAGAAAATGCGGCTCAACATCACCCGCAATCGCCGCGCCCCCTTCATGGACCCGCATGGCGTCATTACCCACGAAGAGCGGCACAGCAGCAGCTGGCAGCCGGTGAAGGACTCCTTTCACGAGCCCGATGCATTTGCGCCTATCGCCGCTGTGCGGCCCGAGACCCTGCAGATTCCGTTCATGGCCGGCCTGGAACTGGCGAGGGTCAGCACTCCCTATCTCGACCGGGGTGATCGTTTCTTCGACGTCGACGTCGACGTAAGGGGCGCCACGGGCCGGGCGGGCGAGCTGGAACTGATTGTGAAAGACCAGCCCTCCATCGGAAAGGGCGCGACGCTCCGGGAACAGATTGCTCTGGAGGGTCGACAGGTTCAGAAACTGTCTGTGGCGGTACCGATGGAGTCTATCTCGGATCGCCGGATCCAGGTATCCCTCCGGGACGCGGAGACCGGCGAGGTTTGGGGACGACGGATCATCGAGAACCCTGACGCTTTGGACGTCCTGAACGTGTACCTGGACCGCAATTATTACACCACCGAGGAAGAGGCTGTTCTGGTGGCGGAGATTGGCCTGCCCGCCGATTCGCTGGAGGAACTGGCGATTCGGGTGCTAGGCCCGGATGATGCGGTTCTGGCGCAGGGAGACGATGTGGCGCCCGAGACGCACATTGCCTTTCCCCTGGAGGAGATGGAGGCCGGCGCGCATGCGGTGAAGATGGAACTCCGCCCGGAAGGCAAGGGCGACGATTCGCCGGCCATGCTCTCCGACGAGCTGGAGTTGATCAAGCGGTCGCCGAAGCCCGGCCTGGAATGGAAGATCGACCAGATCAACCGCGTCCTGCTCAACCCCGACGGCGAGCCGGTCTTTCCCTTCGGGCCAGCCATGGGGCGTGTTTACCCCTATCCGGAGTATGAGGATGTCTACCGGGAACTGGCCGAGGCTGGATTCAACACCTTTTACCAGTGGCAGAGGTATGTGCCCCCCGCCGAGACGGTCCGCTTCTCCGAGATGGCCCGGAAGCACGGGCTGTACTCAGTGGTGCGACTGGCGACGGGATGGTCGCAGTACAATGACTCCGGCCTGAAGCTGCCGGAGAAATACCTGAACGAACAGGAGGCCGATAAGCTCCTGAGCATGCCGCAGACCGGCTCGATCCACATCCGCGGCTTTCTCATGAACGTCCAGTCGGCCGACTATGCCCAGCGCACCGAGATATTCAACGAGTACTACCATAAGAATGTAGACAATGTCAAAGCACTCATCAACAGTGTCATGAATGAGAAAAACCTGATCTCATACAACACCTTCGACGAGGCCACCGCCATGCGATGGTTCGACATCTCGCAGGCGATGCATCACCTGCGCGACTTGACCCAGGAGATGGACGGTTATCACCCCGTCTCATTCATCTCCGGTAAGGGGGTACCCGAGGACAGGGTGTATGAGGGGGCGACCGACATCTTCTCACCCGATCCCTACTGGGTACCCACCTCGCCGCGAGAGGGAGCCAACACCACGCCGAATTTCGTCACTAAGAAGATGTCCTTGAGCCACCAGAGGAACAGGGTATCACGCAAGGTGCTCTGGGCGGTGCCGGTGGGGTGGGTATGGTCGGCCATCCGTCGGACTAGCAAACGGCCCATCGCCGCCGAGGAGCAGCACTGCCAGAGCTTCCTGGCCATCATCCACGGCGCGCGAGGGTTGTTCTGGTTCGTCTGGCCCATGCACGAGATCGGATGGAAGAACCTCACGGAAACGGCCGAGATGATCCAGGTCATCGGGCCGATGGCCGTGCAGCCGAAGGTGGAGCAAGACGTTGAGTACGCTAAGATCACGGACGAGGGCGGGCGCGAGCCCGCGCCCTTTGATCCCGCGGCCGACCGCTTTCCCGACGTTCAGGGGCGCGTCTTCCGCGACCCGGAGGGCGGGCTGGTGCTGGTGGCGGCCAACAGCAGCTACTATCCGGTTCGCGCCGAGTTCACCGTTTCCGGCCTGAAGCGCGACGTGAGTCGGGTTTTCGCGGACGATGTCCTGGAAACAGAGGACGGAGTCTTCGGAGAGGAGTTGGAGCCGCTGGCCGTGCGGGCATATCGCCTCGGCGACCTCGCCGAGCCGCTGTCGCTCAACTTCGCCGCTCAACGCACCGGTCCACGCTCCCCGCTCGGAGAGCGTGCGCTGGTAAACAAGTGGCGGCCCGATAAAAAAAACGTGCTGCCGAACCCCAGCTTCGAGGAAGAGACGATCGAGGGCCTTCCGGATTACTACATAACAACAGAGAATGGCGTTGCCCTTGAACGGGACCCCGCGTTGGTCAAGTTCGGCGAGAAGTGCGTTCGGCTGGAGACAGATCGTATGCGATGGACGAATCCCCAGGGAAGAACGAGGTATCGATACTTCTCGCGTGGCACTTTTCATTCGCGCCCAATTCCCCGGGTGGAGAAGGAGACCCCCTTCGTATGGTCGGTCTGGCTGCGCGGGGAGGAAGGCGGTGAGGAGGTCGAACTGCAGTTCGGCGCGGAGAGCAAAGTGGTGACGGTCGAGAAGGAGTGGAAGCGCTTCTCGATGCCGGTGGTGATAAGCCCCGGCCTCACCGGGCGTACCAGCCCTGGTATGAACGTCACCGTGGAGGTTGATGCTCAAAACCCGGCCGCCACGTGCTGGGTGGACGGCATACAGCTCGAAAAGGGCGAGGAAATGACCGCTTTCACGGAGAACTGATCC
>JBKHJK010000393.1:0-3599 GCA_046538215.1 Armatimonadota bacterium | reverse complement strand
GACACAGGTTTCAGGCCGAGCCACGGGATCTTTGGTTTTTATGAGGCACTGTTGCCCCGGTGACCAAAGCTCTATTCGCTTCCGGCTTTTGTGAAACACAGGTGCCCACGGGAGAAAAGTCCCATCAATAAACCGACGATGGCCCCGGTTCATCGGTACCTTCTGCTGATGAAGCTGTTACCTCTATCGGCGGAAGTCGAGACCATCTCAAGAGATGCGTGAGCCCAGATCGGCCACCGAAGTAATATCCGGCCCAGGCGTCGGAAAAAAAATCTCAAAAAAATTCGCAAAAGGTCTTGACAGCATAAATTGAGATATGTATAATCCTTGATAGCAATAGGCTCAAGTTGAATGAGCCAGATGATATAAGTGTATCTGTTCGACACTTTGAATAGCGAAAACCTATACGCAACAATCGTTTTCAAAGGAGGATGACCAATGTCACTGATCCGATGGCGACGCATTCCCGACCTTCCCAGTATGCTTGACAGGATGCAGAATATGATGGGCGATATGGTGTCAGATGTCCCCAAAGGCCTTGAAAGCTGGCGGGGTGAGGGAGGATACTTCGGGCCGGCTGTGGACATGTACGAAACCGACACTGATGTTGTCATGAAAGCCGAGCTTCCGGGTGTTGACAGAGAGAATATCGAGGTCAACGCCCATTCCGACAGCATCACGGTGTCTGGCGAATCGAAACACGAAGATGAGGTCGAGGAGAAAGGCTACTACCGCCGCGAGCTGCGATATGGCAAATTCTCCCGCACCCTCCCGACGCCGGCCAACATTGATCCCGGAGGCGTCAAGGCCAGGCTCAGCGACGGTATCCTCACCATCACCGCTCCGAAGGTCGAACCTGAAGAAAAAGGGAAGGCAGTGGAAGTCGAGTAATACACATTGTCGCACATCCCACCGGCCACGGCACCACGCCGTGGCCTTTTTTATTTTGCTGGCTGTTTGCAGTGAGAACGAAGGACGATTCTCTCGCACAGGAGAGGTTGTCAGCCGCAGGAACTCCGTGGGTCCGGGCGATACGCCTGTCGCCGGAGCACGACATGGCTCGTACCGGATGTTTTCAGCCCTGGCAGACCGGACAGAAATAGGTGCTACGGCCCCCATCAACGACTTTTTTGATCACACCGCTGCAGCCCTCGATCACACAGCTGTGCCCCTCTCGCCCGTACACACATAAACAGTGCTGGTAGCCGCCGGCTTGCCCCACGGCGTCGCGGTGATCGGAGATGGTTGTGCCACGGGCTTCGATTGCCGCGGTCAAGACCTGTTGCATGGCCGCAATGATCCGCGCCGCCTGCCGGGTGTTGAGCGTACATGCCGGGGTGTGGGGTGACACCTTTGCCCGGTGCAGTATTTCGCACACATAGATGTTCCCGAGGCCCGCCACGTGGTTTTGATCGAGCAGGAACTGCTTGACGCCGATGGAATGGGAGTGTGCCGCCTCCATTAACACGTCCGCCGTCCAGCTCTCGTCAAGTGCATCGAGGCCGACATTCCGGAGAAGTTCAGATTCGCAGGAACGTTGAGGTTCGAAGCATTCGATGCGCCCGAACCGCCGCGGGGCAACATACAGAATCTGGCCGCCGTCTGATAGCGTGATAACAAGATGAGTGTGTTCCGGATGCGTGTCCTCCGCCGTCAGGTAGAACCGGCCCGACATGCCGAGGTGCACGGCCAGGACGGCGGCGTCGCAGGTGAGCCAGAGCACCTTTCCCCGGCGTCCGGTGTCGCGAATAGTCTCGCCCTGAAGCGAATCCCGGAATACGTCGGCCTCACCGGCGACGATGTCGGTGCGGTTGAGGGTGACGGCTTCGATGCGCCGGCCGACAACGCGGGGGTGCAAACCGCGGCGGATGGTTTCAACTTCTGGGAGTTCGGGCATGCAGGGGTCAGCTCTGATCGTCGCTGTTATCCGGAGACTGCATCCACGGCAGCGACGTCCTGGCCTGTTCCGCACGGGGCTCGGTTTCAGCCTCGTCGGCTTCCGAAGTCTGCTCTGCGTCTTCGGGGGAGGCGGCTTGTGTATCGGCCTGGCTCCGTCCTGTCTGCTGTTCTATCATTTCCTCGCTGTGTTTGAAGCCGGCCTGCATCCTTCGGAACCGGTGCAGAAAGATAACAAACAGGATTATCGGTGATACCCAATACACCAGCGCGTGGTACCACAGCGGGTCGTAGCCGAAAAAGATACGCGGCCACCACGCGACGATAATCACCAGTATTGCGATCCATTCAACGAGCTCTCTTCGGCTCATAATCTTAGACTCCTGCTTCTCCGCTTGGCTCGAGCTGGCGGATAGCAATGAGGGTCTCATAGATACTGATACGCAGACAATCGTCCAGGGGCAAATCTTCCAGTGGCCCCGCCGGATTCAACAGCCCCGGGTCCACATCTCCGGCCGGCCATCTGGGATCCTCGTTCGCCGCAGACGATCCGAAGCGCCGGCGGAAAGATTCCAGGCGCTCCTGCAGCTCCTCGCATTTTTCGGTCAGTTTCTTTTCATTGACAGCGCGCTCATTCACCGTCGGGCGTCTGCGCCGGATCTTGTCGAGGAGCGTTTCCTGTTCGGGTGGCAGCATATATCCCTGGGCCAGCAGCGTGTTGACCGTGTAATGACGGAAGTCGGAATATACCGAACCGCGCTCCCAGAAGCTCAGCTCCTGGCGAATCGCGCTCAGAGCGTGTTCGATGAGCTCGTCCAGTGCCACCCATTCAGCATCATCACCATCGCTGTCTTCGCCACGGAGTCGCTTTTTGTAGATTATATCAAATGCGCATTCGAGGCTCTCGGCGATCGCTCCTGGTCCGAAGCTGTCAAGTCTCTGGACATTCAGTTCCCAGGTTTTGTGCGGGAAGGGCGGCATGAAGCTGGCGTCTCGCTCGACCAGGCGAAATTTCATTTTCCTGTCGGTATAAAGCTCCACCAGCGTCGCGTACAACAGCTGCTGGGCGAAGTCTCTGGGATCCAGTTCATCGCCGGAGGTCGGGCAAAACGCCCTGTCGCGTGGAAGCGAGCCGATCGGTCGGTTCGGCACCGGCTGGATGAACTTCCCGGCAAACATATACACGAGACCGTCGTTGCTGATTTCCTCTTCGGGAATAATGTCACGATCCGGCTCCTGCGGTTCTGCACTGTCCTTTCGTGGCCGCGTGAACTGCGTCCACATCTGCATGAGCCACCAGAAAAGCAAGATCCCGCCTATCCCCAGCACGATGGCGATGACAACCTGCATTGCTATATTTCGCCCCATTCCGCGTGTGCGTAAGCCGTATGATTGTGGATCGATTCAAAGCTTTCACATTCAGCCGAAGCACCCGAGACAGCGCCAAGATCCCGGAGTGCGATGATCGTTTCTCTTACGACGTCTTCAACAAACCGAGGGTTCTCATAGGAGGTCTCGGTCACGTATTTTTCGTCCGGTCGCTTCAGCAGCGGGAATATTTCACAGCTTCCCTCGGCCTCCAGTAGCGGAATCAAATCCTCAAGCCACAAAATCTTCCCCGTGTCGCAGGCGATTCGGACCGAAAGGAGCGCTCGTTGGCTGTGTGCACCGTATTTCGATATTTCCTTCGAACATGGGCAGAG
>JBKHJK010000392.1:0-3610 GCA_046538215.1 Armatimonadota bacterium | reverse complement strand
GACCCCGACTACGCCCGGACGTGGACGGCGTTTTTGAACCGCATGAATATGTGGCGTACGCTTGGAGAAGCCTACTGGGCCACGGGAGACGAAAAATACGCCCGCGAGTTCGTTGACCAGATGACGGACTTTATCGAGGATCAGCCTGCGCCGGTTTTCGGAAGCCCCAGCCAGTTCCCCTGCTGGCTGACCATCCAGCAGGGTATTCGCACCTCGGGGTCGTGGATGGACGCGTTTCATTACTTTTTGGGCTCGCCCTCGATGACGCCCGAGGCGATGACGATGTTTCTCAAGTCATTTGTCGAACACGCCCGGCTGCTGACGCGAATGGCCCTGGAGAATCCACAGCACGGCGGAAACTGGGTGACCATGGAGATGAACGGCCTCGCCCACATCGGCGTGATGTTCCCGGAGTTCAAAGAGGCCGAGCACTGGCGGGATGTGGCATATTCGCGGATGCTTGAGGAGCTCGACAAACAGGTCTATCCCGACGGCGCGCAGAAGGAGCTTTCGACCGGCTACCACCAGGTCGCCCGCAGGAACTTCATAGCAGCCCTCGAGCCAGCTAGGCTCAATGGCGTTGACATCCCCGACGACTATATGGACCGGTTGAAGAAGATGTACTGGTACAACCTCCGCTGCATGAAGCCCAACGGGCAGCTCCCGGCGCTGAATGATTCGGGCAACACCCGCGTGCGTGACAGCCTCATGGAAGCCTACGAAATCTGGGGTGACGAGGAATTTCTGTGGGGGGCGACGCTCGGTGGTGACGGAGAGCCGGTTGATTTCACCTCCTGGTTCTTCCCGTGGGCGGGCCAGTGTGTCATGCGAAGTGGCTGGGGTCGCAATGACAAATATATGATGTTTGAGATCGGCCCCTACGGCATCGGCCACCAGCACGAGGACAAGCTCGGCCTGACGCTTTACGCCTACGGACGCCAGCTTCTGACGGAGGCCGGCACGTACAAATACGACCAGTCGAAATGGCGCCGGTACGCGCTGACGACACCGTCGCACAACAGTGTGCTCGTTGACGGGCTCAGTCAGCATCGCTATGCTCGGCGGGAGCTGTACGAGGCCGATGAGCCGCTGACAGGTCATTGGGCACACACGGAGACGTTCGACTGGGCATTCGGGCGCTACGAGGACGGCTACGGCGAGCGCGGCACCCCGGTGGATGAGCTTCTTCTGCAGGTTCAGCATGAACGCAGCATCATCTTCGTTCGGCCTGATTACTTCGTGGTCATTGACCGGCTCCAGAGCGAAGACGATGCAGAACATACCTATTCGAACCTGTTTCATTTCGACGCCGAAACAGCGGAGGTGGATCAGGACACCCTCGTCGCCCGGTCCACCGAAGAAGGAATGCCCAATGTCACGCTCGTCCCGCTGGCCACAGACGGCCTGTCCGCCCGAATCGTCAGGGGGCAGGAGGACCCGCTGCAGGGGTGGATACCGCGGCGTGGCTTCCGCAAAATACCCACGGCCATTTACGAAAAGACCTCCGCAGACGATGTCATATTCATCACATTGATTGTGCCACATCCGGACAATGAAAAAGTACCCATTCACGCGGTATCGGAGCACGACAAAGACACCATCGCCCTGACTGTGCGAACCTCAGAATCAACCGATCGCATTCTCTACGCTCTTGACAATGCCGCCGAGATGGCCGGAGCGGGCATTGAGGCCACCTGCAAGGCGGCAGTGGTGCGGCAGCCAGAGCTCGGCGACATGCGGATCGGTGTGCTTGACGGCACAGATATAGATGTGGCTGAGGCGATGTCGAGCATTCAGAATATTAAATAGCACCAAAGGCAGGACTCCGCCCCGCCCATCTGGAATATCTTTTGAAGAAGCTTTTCTAACAACCACCCAGGCAACTGAACTCGAGGTGACGCGCACATGGCGGCGACGATTCTTGAAGGCGGACCGATCGCAGACCGTATCAAGCAAGAACTCAAGCAGCAGGTCAAAGAGCTTCAAAGCACGAAACCCCCAAGGCTGGTCTCTGTGCTCGCGGGCGACAACCCGGGGGCAAAGTATTATGCCAAAAGCCAGCAGAGAGATTGCGAAGCGCTCGGCATCGGCTACGAGTTGAAGCAGCTTCCCGCAGATGTGGACGAAGAGGAGATACGCTCGGTTATCGCCGGGTTGAATGACGATGAGGCGGTAACGGGGATCATACTGCTGGTCCCGGTTCCCGAGCACCTGGACGCCCGGGCGCTGCAGGCGCAGATTTTGCCGGCGAAGGATGTTGACGGCGTGCATCCGGCCAACCTGGGGCGCGTTGTGCAGGGCGACCGCACGCTGGCTCCGTGCACCGCGCAGGCCGCCGTGACGATGGTCGAAGAATCCGGCGTGGAGATTGAGGGCGCCGAGGTGGTCATGGTCGGACATTCTGAAATCGTGGGCAAGCCGACGGCACTCTTGCTTTTGGAGCCGCTGGCAACCGTCACCGTCTGCCATATCGGCACCAAAGACACCGCGGCTCACACCCGCAACGCCGAAATCGTCATCGTGGCCACCGGCGTACCCGGCCTGGTCAAGCCCGACTGGATCAAAGAGGGCGCTCTTGTTGTTGACGTGGGCATTAACCGCGTTAAAGATGACGAGGGCAATACAAAGATTGTCGGTGATGTGGACCCCGGCGTTGAAGACGTGGCCGGAATCCTCACACCGGTTCCGGGCGGCGTTGGAGCCGTGACCTCGGCGATGCTCATGAAAAACACCGTCGCAGCCGCCCAAAGACAGGCTGGCGGCCAGTAGCGAAGAACTGATGAAACAACAGTATGGGAGGGTTCAGTGTGTCAATCCGTGAGGCGATACAGGCAGGCGAATTTGTTCTTACAACCGAAGTCGGCCCCCCGAAGGGACACCACCTCGAAGAGATGGTCGAGGAGGCACTGGAATGTGAGGGCATTGTGCACGGGGTGAATGTCACTGACATCCAGTCGGCGGTAATGCGAACCTCGTCATTGGTGGGATGCATCAAGATTCAGGAGGCCGGGATGCACCCCGTTCTGCAGATGGTCTGCCGCGATCGCAACCGGCTGGCCCTGCAGAGCGAGCTGCTGTCGGCGGCTGCGATGGGCATCACCGATGTGCTGTGCCTGACCGGTGACTACACCACCCTCGGCGACCACCCGGAATGCAAACCCGTGTTTGACCTCGATTCGGTCCAGCTCATCCGGGCAGGCCGAATGCTGATGGAAGGTCACGACATGGCAGGTGAAGAGCTGGAAGGCGAACCGCCTGACTTCTGTCTTGGATGTGTCGTCAATCCAGGAGCCCGACCGCTGGAGCCGCAGATCATGAAGCTGCACAAAAAGATCGAGGCCGGGGCGGAATTCGTCCAGACCCAGGCGGTGTACGATGCAGAGGTCTTCGCCGACTTCATGGACCAGGCCGGTGACCTCGGAGTCCCGGTGCTGGCGGGCATCGTCATGCTCAAATCCGCAGGCATGGCCAACTTTATGAACAAATTTGTTGCAGGTGTTAATGTTCCGGAAGACCTGATTGCACAGATGAAAGAAACCGATGACAAGGTTCAGACCTCAATTGAGATCACCGTGGATCTTGTCAACAATCTCAAAGACCACGCCCGGGG
>JBKHJK010000391.1:0-3614 GCA_046538215.1 Armatimonadota bacterium | reverse complement strand
CATCCATATAGTCCACGACTCGTACTTCGAGTGTGTGCACGATTTTATGTCCCTGCGCCGCCAGTGCCAGGGTGGGGCTAAGGTCATCAGACGTGTTTTCGGGGATCTGCGGGTAATGCTCGCGCCTGACCGCCATGCATGCACCTGAGCCGTGAAACCCCGCGCCCAGCTTCGATTCGAGGAACCGCAACAGATTCTCAAACCGCCGATAGATGTCTTCGCCGCGGTTGTATGGTGTGTCGCCGCGCGGGAGCATGATGAGGCTGCCGGTCACGCAATCCGGGCCATCCTCGCCGAGATAGGAGACGAGCTTTCGCAGGGCGTCTTCTTCAAAATGAGTGCTGGCATCCGTGTTGACGATAACGTCGCCGGTGGCCTCCTGCACCGCGATATTGACGGTTCCGGTTTTCCCGCGGTGCTCGAGCGCCAGAAGGCGCACCCTGTCGTCGCGGGCCGCGTACTCCGCCACGATCTCATTGGTTCGATCCGTTGACCCGTCGGAGGCGATGATGATCTCCAGACGGTCCTCGGGATAGTCTGACGCAAGGAGATTGTCAATACGACGCGCGATGACAGCCTCCTCATTCCAGGCCGCCACCACAACGCTGATGACAGGAGTGTAGGACTCATCCTTCTCCGGCTTTGCAACGGCGCGTGAGAGCAGCCAGAGCAGGGCCGGATAGATGATGAATGGATACAATGTGAGTGCGACAAAGATCCAGAAGAGCACGATCCCGGTCATTCCTGAACCCCTTCCCCGACTCCCATGCGATACCAGTGATTCACTTCCAGACCAACGGCGGGGCCTCCGTTCGATGCAACAACAAATCCATGACCCGGTGTCGTCGTGTTCGCACCCTCCAACCGCACGAGGGCATGCGTGCCACCCCTACAGCGAACGATCGGGGTCGTTATGATAGACAATTCCTGACCAGTAAGTTGCGCCGAAGCTCTAAACTCCGACCTCCATCGCTCCTGTATCGGTGACCGCGAACCAGAGCACGTCCGTGTTATCGCAGGCTGGCACAGGGGGGCTGCAGAAAAGCCGGGAGCGCCGTTCGCGAGTGATCAACCAGAACTCGCCGCGGCCGATTCAACAGATTGACTCCTCCTGGAGAATATCGCGGCGGTGGCAGACCCGAGACCGCAACAAAGGTAAATCGGCAGGTGTACCAGCGAAGGTTGAAGCTGGGCCCACACAAGCATCGCTATGAGACTGGCAAGGGTTGCGGCTGCAAACGAGCGCCCCCACCTGTCCCCCTCTGCTTTCGTGGTCCCCAGAGCGGCCTGATTTCGGCGTATGACAGCATACAGGAATGCCCCATAGATCACAAGACCGACCAGACCAAACTCAGAACCAAGCTTAAGAAGCAGCGAATGTTGCATCAAACCCACATTCATGTGATCCATTGACCACAGCAGTGCGCCGCCCATACCCACCCCCACAAAGGGATGCTGGCGGATTATCTCTATTCCTGCCACGTACTGGCCGTAACGTCCGCTTCTGGCCCAGTCTTCCAGAGTCGCTCCCCCGGGGAAAGGGATGCTCGCCAGCCGTCCGGCGTACTGCGGGTCCAGGGCGAAAACAGTGGCGCCGAGGACAACAAAGGCCGCGAGGAGAGCGAGCAGCCGCCGCCCGCGCCAACCGATGATGATGAAATACGCGAAGACTGAGATGGCCACTACGGGGGGGCCGCCTCGACGCTGGCTGAGGTAGACTGTGACCAGATTCATGATCACGGCCGCCGCGCCCGCCATTTTCTCACTCCGATTATTGCCCTGCAGCAGACTGTGCAGCGCAAAGGGCAGAAACAGAATCGCCCAGCGCGGATAGTGAATAAGGTAGAGGCCGGCTGTCGGGCCTCCCGCCGCTCCACCAAATGCTGTGGCCGGCGCCACCCGTTCCTGGATCATGGCGATCATGTTGAGCAGCGACGCCGCCAGAAACAGATGCGCCCACCGCGTCAGATCGCGGCGGGAGGTTGTCAGGGTGATGATGACGATGTAGAGCACGATCCACTGCAGAAGCTTCAGTGACCACACGGCTGTGTGTCGCGGAGCGTAGGCCCAGGCCACGGAGGCGAAGGAATAGAGCGCAAAAAGCATGAGTATTCTCGCGGGACTGTCGATGCGCAGCACGGACTTCTTGGGCCGGTAAAGCATGGCTGCGATCAGGAGCATGACGATCAGCCCGGCGAGCAGCTTGGACGGGTCGAGATCAACTCCCGCGAATCTCTCGCGACCCGTCGTCGCTCCCAAGGCGAGAAGCGACGTTCGCGCGTACCGGATAAACCGCGTAATCGTGAGGGCAAAAAACAACAACAGGCACACGTACAGCACTCCCGATGCCCTTTTCGGCGACCTGTTGTCGTTGCTGTTCTGTTCGGCCACGGCTTTCTACACGCTCCGAAGTCGTGTTTCGGGCCTCGGCCCGACCCTCAGCATCCCGGCATCTGAATCCGCCGCCTGGCAGATTCATCCAAGCAGTTCAGCAAACAGGTTCAGGTACTGCTCCGCGAGTACCTCGACCGACGCATGTTCTTCTGCATAGCGGCGACCCCGGCTGCCCAGCTCATATCGATGTTCATCATCATACAGGAGACGCTCAAAGATGGGTAGGGCCTCCTGCGGATCGGCCTCATTGCTGACGATGTAGCCGGTCTCGCCCGGCTTGACATTCTCCCGGAAGGCCGGGTAGTCGTTGACCACCACCGGCACGCCACATGCCCAGGCCTCGAAGAGCACCAGGGCAAGGGTGTCGAGGAAGGAAAAGTGGACCAGAAAGTCGGCGGCCTGATACAGCAGTTCGATCGTGTCGATGAAGCCGGGCACTATGATGCGCGCGTGCTCCAGCCATCGAGCATTGCGCTCGCAAAACGGCGCATGCAGCGGACCGCCCCCGGCCACGACAACAGCCACATCGGGATGCTTCTCCACCAGCGCGTGAAGAACGGGAAGAAACCGCTCAATGCCGGTGACCTTGTCGGGGTAGACGAAATTTGACACCAGACAGACCACGTGGTCGTACTGAAGGTCCAGTTCCGACTTCGCCGCCGATCTGTCTTCCACGGGAGTAAAGCGCTCGAGGTCAACCGGCTCGCGGATGACTGTGAGCTTACTCTCGTCGATGGCACATCTGTCGATGATGGTCTGTCCCAGAGAGGAGGACACCGCTGCGATGGCGTCAGCCCTTCTGTAAAGAGTGGGCAGAAGAGCCTCACTCAACGATGCGGGTGAGCGCATCACACCGGCATCCGGCCTCGAAGACGCGTTCTCGCTCCAGGCATCCCCACGGGGGCGAAAGACCACCGGGCTGTGGCGGAAGAACCGGGGAGTGACCGACATCAGGTGGGGTGTGTTGCAGGCATCGGTGAGCACAATATCAGCGTGGCGCGAAAGGTTTGCTGCGGTGGATGCGGCGAGCCATTTCACCGTCTGCCACGCGCCGCCGGGCCTGTGTATCACGAGCTCCACGTCCACCCCGGCCGCGGTGAGGGGAGAGAGCACGCGCTCGCATTTACTGCTCGCGGGGGCAAACAGAACCCGCATCCCTTTCACCTCAGATGTCGCATCCCAGGCCCACTATCCCCGTGCAGTCCGGGAGGCTTCGCACG
>JBKHJK010000390.1:0-3615 GCA_046538215.1 Armatimonadota bacterium | reverse complement strand
GGGGCATACACCGAGGACAAGGTGGCCTATACCGATGTCATGGCCGATAATCGCTACAACTGCGGCATTTCCGGCAAATGGCACATGGGCGACAGTCTGCATCCGCAGCACAGCTTTGATTTCTGGTACGTCCACCAGAAGGGCGGCGGGCCGTACCACGATGCGCCGATGATCCGTGACGGTGAGCCGATCACCCAGCCGGGCTATATCACCGACGTGATTACGGATGAGGCGCTGGGGTATATTGACAGGCACCACGACGACGCCGATCCGTTTTACCTCAGCGTGCACTACACCGCCCCGCACAGCCCCTGGACGGGCCACCCGCAGGAGATTGTTGACAGCTATGATGACTGCCCCTTTGATTCATGTCCACAGGAAGAGCGGCATCCCTGGGCCATCAGTCTCACCGACAACTGTCTCGGTGACCGCGAGATGCTCAAGGGATACTTCGCCGCGGTCACGGCCATGGACATGAATGTGGGGCGGATCATTGACCGAATCGAGGAACTCGGACTGCGGGATGATACGCTGATTATCTTTTGCTCCGATAACGGCTTTTCATGCGGCCATCACGGCTTGTGGGGCAAGGGCAATGGCACCAACCCCCGCAATATGTACGAAAACTCCATCACCGTCCCCTTCGTGGCCTCTCATCCCGGGCGCATACCCGAGGGGCATGTATCGGATGCAATGATGAGCGCCTATGATTTCATGCCCACACTGCTTGACTACCTCGGTATGGAAGATGAAATTCCGGAGGAACAAAACCTTCCCGGCAGCAGCTTTGCGCCCATCTGGGAGGGGAATGATGAACAGGGGCCTGAAATCGTCGTCGTATATGATGAATACGGGCCGGTTCGGATGATCCGGACTGAAGAGTACAAGTACGTGGAGCGTTTCCCGGACGGCCCGAACGAACTGTGGGACCTGGTGAATGACCCGGACGAGCGCGAAAACCGCATTGACGATCCGGAGCTCGCGCCGGTAGCCGCGGATCTGAAGAACGAGATGACCCGCTGGTTCGCACAGTATGTGGATCCCGACCGCGACGGTCTGAAAGTTACTCAAAATGCCACAGGGACGCGCATCAACCTCCGACCGGAGAAAATGGAATAGCTGGAAAAGACTTTGAAATAGGAGACACATAACGGATATGACAAGCAGAGAAATTATACGCAGGGTCGTGGATTTTACGGGGCCGGAGCGCATCGGCTTCACCTTCAGTCCCTACCAGGGCGAGCCACGAATGAACGATTTTCAGGGCGGCCCCCTTGCGCCGGATCCCAATTACCAGCGCGAGGAATTTCATGACGACAGGGGCATGCTGTGCTGGTTCGATGAATGGGGCAACAAATGGGGCAAGGTGAATCCTGACCACTCCGGAGAGGTGGTGGAGGGAGCCATCAGCGACTGGTCGGAGCTGGATGATTTCGAGCTCCCGCCGCTCGATGATCCAACACGCTATGAAAAGGCTGCGGAAATCTTTGCAGACAATCCTGACATGTACTGCACGGGGTCACTGCCCGGCTGCGCATTCAACATCGCCCGGAAGCTGCGGCGCATTGACAATTTCCTGGCCGACTGCGCCCTCTATCCCGACCACGTCAAAGAGCTGAACACCCGCATCAACGACCTGATGATCCGCATGTGTGAGCTGTGGGCGGAGGCCGGCGCCCAGGGCATCCGGTACTGCGAGGACTGGGGCACCCAGGACAGCCTTATGATCAATCCCAGCATGTGGAAGGACCTGTTCCTGTTCACCTTCGAACGCCTTTTCGGGCGCTGCCAGGAGCTCGGGCTGGACGTGTGGATGCATTCATGCGGGTATGTTGAGGACATCATGGACCCGCTCATCGGCGCAGGTGTGGCGGCGTTCCAGTTCGATCAGCCGGCGGTGTATGGCATCGAACATCTCGGAGAGAAGTTCGGCGGCCGCGTGGTCTTCCACTGCCCCGTTGACATCCAGACGGTGCTGCAAACGCAGGACAAAGAAATCATCCAGGCCGAGGCCAGGCGTATGAGGTATGTCCTGGGCGGCTTCGACGGCGGGTTTGTGGCCAAGGATTATCCCAGCTACCGCGCTCTGGGTATCACCGAAGAAGAACAGCAGTGGGCGTATGAAGCGTGGCTGGAAGTTATGTATTACGACTGATACACCACTGGTGGCAAAGAAGGGATACACCATGGATATTAGCAGCGCTCTGGAGCCCGTACTCTGTCACGGCGCCCCGGAGGAGGTGGGTGCGGCATACGGAGCGTTGAATGCTGAATCAATCCACGAGCATCTCAACGCTTTTTTGGACACATGTGAGGAAAAAGGTCTTGATCGAGCGGCAATCATGGAGAAATCGGCCCGGGGGATGGAAATCATCCGGGAAAAAGCACCGTATTGGGAACTTGAGCAGCGGGCTGTTGCGGAGGCTGTCGGTATCGCCCCGGCGATGTATAGTGCCTTCGCCATCGGCAAATACCGCGGCCTGTTTTTCGGGCCTGAATGTACCTCGTATGCCGCCGCGGGCTCATGGGTGCCCTGTGATGGCGCGACATTTCACAAAAGCCGCGACAACAAGCGGCGCAGCCAGTGCTGCTTTGTGCGAAAAATCGTGGACGATACTCACAAGCCGTACGGCTGGTGCGGCACTTCCGATACCTCTGATACGACCACAATGATGTTCGTAAACGAACGCGGTCTCGCCGGAGCGTCGGACCAGGGCGGACGTCTGGAGGATTTCAAAGGCGACGGACTGATGAACACCTTTGGTCTGCGCTACTTTGCGGAGACCTGCAGCACGTGTGCGGATGTGCAGGAGGCCCTGCGGCAGTGGCATGAGCGGGGATACTATGCCGGCGGCGCGATTCGGACGCACTGGCTTTTTGCGGATGCACAGGGACACATCCTTCGGGTTGTGCATGAAAACAAGCGCATAGAGTTTCAGCCCGCACACGATAACATCGTGCTGAATAGAGAGCGCGAGGGTCTCCGAGAACTTCTGCAGGAGAACAGGGGACAGCTGGACGCATCTGAACTGACTGCTGCGTCGAGGCTGGACTCCGTGAGCCTGGACTCGACGATTTCAGCACTGTCAGTGGATCTGCAGCCGGAAGCGCCCGAATGGCTCACCTGCGCGTGGCTGTCGCTCGGCAGACCCACACAGGCACCCTATATACCTATCTTCGTGGCGTCAAATCACGTCCCACGCGCTTTGATAGACGGCACGATGTATCGGCTTGCGCTGGATGCACCGATCTCCACGAAACGCCTGGTGGAGATGGAAGCCGACTGGCATGAGCGCGTGAAGGACTGCCAGGCCGACATACGGCAAAAGATTGATGACGATGAATGTGGCGAGATTCCAAAAATCACCGAAGCGATGACTGCCGAATGCGTGCAGGAGGCGCTTGAGCTAATGGCCGGTGACTCGCAGTGAAGAGGTGTCTTTGATATGGATCTGAGAAAGCTCGCACGTTACAGCCAGCGGCTTGAACATATTATGAACGGGACGCTGGAATGGGAGATGGACCGGGGCATCGAGGCTCTTGTCGAAAACGAGGATTGGGAGTTGATCTCAATCCTGGCCATCACCGCCAAAGAGGTACCGGCCCGGCGAATGG
>JBKHJK010000389.1:0-3639 GCA_046538215.1 Armatimonadota bacterium | reverse complement strand
GATATGGATACAACGCCGTGCCTGATCCATGGGCCGATGAGCTCGCGCCAGAGCAGGATGGTGTCTGGTGGATGGACATGGAAACCGGCGAGACCGAGTTCATCATCTCCCTCGCCGATATTGCCGCCATAGAGCCTGTTGAGAGCATGAAGGGCGCACAGCAGTGGTTCAACCACCTGCAGTTTTCGACTGAAGATTCCCGCTTCATCTTCCTGCACCGCTGGCGGAGTGCGGAGGATGGCGGGTTCCGGGCCACTCGCATGTTCACGGCCAATCCAGACGGGTCGGACGTGTATCTCCTCAACCCGGATGATATGACGTCGCATTTTGACTGGAAAAATGATGACCAGATACTCGCCTGGGCGCGGCAGTTCGACATCGGCGACCGCTACTTCCTGTTCGATGATCAGACCGAGCGGGTGCAGATCGTCGGCGAGGATGTGTTCAACTGTGACGGGCACTGCTCGTATTCGCCCGACCGCCGCTTCATCCTCACCGACACCTATCCGCAGGAGCCGGATCACAAGCGGACCCTTATCGTGTATAATATCGAGACAAATGAGCGGATTGATATAGGCCGCTTTTACGCACCGCCGGAGCTGGACGGTGAAATTCGGTGTGATCTGCATCCGCGCTGGAATCGCGACGGCACGAGAGTGTGTTTTGACTCTGCCCACGTGGGCCAGCGGCAGATGTATGAAATTGATGTCTCCGAAATCACTGCCCCGTAACAGGCAGGTCTGTGCGGGCGGGTGCGTCGAATAACCTTGAGGGTATGAAAAAAAGATGAGATATCCGCGCCGACGGACCAATACAGGGATGGGAGAACGGTCATAATGAATAACACACATCGAAGAATCCATTGGATGTTGATCGGGATACTCGTTGTGGCATTCATGCTCGTGGCGACCGCTGCGGTCGCGCAACAGGCCGAGGAGCCAGAAGAAGAGCCGCCGGAGCCCGTGGCGACCGTAAACGATGTGCAGATGAATGCAGACCACGTGAAGGAAGCACTGGCTGATTGGTACCCGGGCGCGACCGTCAAGCGCCTCATAGACCGTGAGATCATTCGGCAGGAAGCCGCCCGCCGGGGTGTGGAAATCACCGACGAGCAGGTCGCGGCGGCCCTCAAAGAGCGCAGGGCCGAGCCGTGGGAGTTTCAGCAGTATCTGGGCAGGCGTGGACTGTCGGAAGCACAGTTCAGGCAGCAGCTTCGCTGGGATCTGGCCCTGGGCACACTTGCGGATGATTTCCGCGACCGTTTTATTCAAAGCCAGGCTCGAAACTACTATGAGGCCAACAGATCCGAGTTTACGGCAGGGCCGCAGGTGCACATATATGAGCTGGTGACCGATGACATCAAGGAGGCGTACCTGGCCCGCGAGCGAATCGCAGGTGGCGAAAGCTTCGAGGCCGTTGCCAAAGACATGTCCATTCAACCCGAGAATATCGAGGTCGGCTGGATGCCCCGCGAGGAATACCACCTCGCCCCACACATCACCGACCTGGGAATCGGCGAAATCACTCCCCCGGTTCGTGAGGGCGACAACTACTACATCGCGTACTTGAAGGAGTATTCGGAGCAACGGCAGGCCTCCTACGAACAGGTCAAACCCCGTATTCTCCAGAAGCTGCGAGAGCGCGTTAATTTCACCGAGCAGGAGTACCTTGAATATCTCGCCCGCCGCGCCAACGTCACCATCCAGCACGAGGATTTCACCTATTTGAATGCCTACTTCGACAGTCTCGACGGAATCCGGGTGATGGTCGGTGGCGAATATATCAGTCTTGATCCTAAACCACGCCGGCTGCAAGGCGGGCACCTCGTCTGCATACTGAAGCCGCTTTTGCAGCACCTGGACGCAGCGGTCACCTGGGACCACGAGAAGCAGGTAATGACCGCCCAGAACCCGCTTGGCCGGGTACGTCTGACCGTTGGAGAGACGACCGCGTCAGTGGGCATCAGGGATGTCCGGACGGTTGAGCTCCCAACCGAGCCGACACTGGAGAACGGGCGCGTCATCGGCCCCCCACGGACCGCCCTGGAAGCCCTCGGGGCCGAGGTTATCTGGGACGGTGTCCGCAATGTGCTTCAGATAAAGCCGCCCGAAATCCCTGAAAAGACAACCGGCGGTCTCCAAACCAACGAGTAGCAGCCAATTTCGGCGTTGTTAGAAAAAAGGGGGCGGCTCACACGGCCGTCCCTTTTGCTGTATCATAGTACGGTGCAGGTGCCACAGTTGCCCTGCAGAAATACTGCACTGTTGCGCATTTCTCACAGATCAGGTCTCCGGCAGGTGTGGCGTCGTGTCGCACAGGCAGCAACCCGACATCTCCGACGTATCCCTGAGAGTCCTCCGCGAGAGGCCTGATGAATGCGCATATATCACCCTCACCGGGCCACAGAAATTTGCGCTTTTTGCCGTACTTATCATTCTGATCATCCTTGGCGCTCTAAGGGGCTATCAGACGTTGATCGTTCTCAATGGAGCCGCGATGATCTTTTACGTGGTGCATTCGGTCTGGAAGTTCTGGCTGGTGTGGCGCTCGCTGGAACACAGGGTCGAGCTGTCCTACTCGCCCGAGGACCTCGCGGCGCTGGACGAAAAGACGCTGCCCACATACACCATCCAGGTCCCCCTGTACCGGGAGGCGGAGGTCCTGCCGGTGCTGGTGGAGTGTCTCGACGGCCTGGACTATCCCCGCGAGAAGATCACGGTCCAGCTTCTGATGGAAGAGGATGATGTGCAGACGATCGAGGCCTGTCAGTCGCTTGATCTGCCGCCCCAGTTTGAGCCGATTGTTGTACCCGACAGTGAGCCGAAAACGAAACCGAAAGCCTGCAACTACGGCCTCTACCAGTCTGACAGTGATCTGCTGGTGATCTTCGATGCCGAGGACCGCCCGGAACCGGACCAGCTCAAAAAGGCCGTGGCGGCCTTCCGGGATCTGCCTGATGACATCGCCATTTTGCAGGCGAAGCTCAACTTCTACAACCAGCGCCATAACCTGCTGACGAAGTGGTTTACCGGCGAATATTCGGTGTGGTTTGACCTGTTTCTGCCGGGACTGACCGCCGCGCGATCCCCCATTCCCCTGGGAGGGACCTCCAATCATTTCAAGGCTGACCGGCTCAAGGAACTGGGCGGATGGGATCCCTTTAACGTCACCGAGGACTGCGACCTGGGAATCCGGATGCACAAGCACGGCCACCACGCGGCGATGATTGATTCCACGACCTGGGAGGAGGCCAACGGGGAGCTCTTCTCGTGGATCCGCCAACGCTCCCGGTGGGTGAAGGGATATCTGCAGACGTGGCTGGTACACATGCGCCGTCCGCTGCAGCTCTTTCGCCAACTCGGCGCCCGGGGCTTCTTCAACTTCCAGATGACCATCGGCGGCTCGCTGGTGTGCTTTTTGCTGAACCCTGTGTACTGGCTCATGACGGCGCTGTGGTTCACCGTCCATCCTGCCTTCATCTCCCCCATCTTCCCGCCGGTGATACTTGCCCTGGGTACCTTCTGTCTTTTCATCGGCAACTTCGTGTTCGTCTATCTGGCGGTCGCGGGCTGCGCCAACCGCGGTTACTGGGACCTCGTGAAGCATTCTGTGCTGACCCCCGTGTACTGGCTTCTGATG
>JBKHJK010000388.1:0-3640 GCA_046538215.1 Armatimonadota bacterium | reverse complement strand
GCTTCCACCCGTCAGCCCCCAGTGCTGTATGGGCCTGCCGAGGATACGCTCAGTGTCCTCCCAGCCGTGCCGCTCCCATCCCCAGAGCATCCGCGCACCGGGTTCCGGCGGCAGTGTTTCGCTGATTTCCGTAATCGTCGGGTGATGAGAATGCCGGGTGCTGTGATAGCCGATGTCGTGAGGTTTGACGGCTTCGATGACATCGTTAAGCTCATGGCGCTTCCAGCTTCTCACCTTCTCCCCCACCACAAAGCAACTCGCGGTCAGCCCGGCACTGCTGATATCCTCCAGCATCCAGCGTGTCGCCTTATGACTGCGGTCGCTGTACGGGTCTTCTATATCGAGACACAAAACTGCCGGTAGCTTTGCCATGACACAATCTCCTTTTCTGATACTGACTACCGGCTATCATATTTGCTGGTCAATTTTCAAACACCTCCTGTCATTTGCAGGGCTGCGAGGCGGCGTCATTTGCCGTGACTCCGACACATACACCCTCATACCCTCCCCTATGTGGCCCAACTTTGCTGTGATCTGCATTGGCCATCTTCTTCAGCCGTCCGGACAGATCTTTGGAGACACTTCGAAGGCCTCTGGGACCGGCCAGTGACCTCGTAAAAACTGCGGCGCCCTGTCTCGGACCCATCGGGACAGGCATGAATCTGAAGAAATGATGAATGCCGGGAGAAAAGCCAGACACAAAGGTGTGAGACGCCATTCGTGACACGCTATGGGGGCCTCAATGTCAGATTGAATGCACAGGAAATGTACCCTCCCGGTGACGCGTGAGCAGCGTTATCATCTCAGACTGATGTCTGCCAGCACACGCTGGTGTATCCCGGTACTCATTTCTGGCGTTTGTATCCGCCTCGTGTTTGAACAGTAGTTCCGCCATTGAACGCCGCCTCGAAGAGGGTCACTCGGACGTATCTGACGCATTGACATCAATCCACTCCCTGCAAAGGTGGCGGCCATCCGACGGCAGAACAGTATGGTGATTGCTGCAGGCCGCGACACATTGGGCCGACCCGGTGGTCATGGATGGTGCTGGCGTGGGTGTTTTTTTGGCCGGTTCACGGCGCGCCCGCATAGATGAGGTCGAATTCTTGCATCGGCCGCCAATAAATCGCTTCACACACAGGATGAGCAGAATGAAAACACATGGACCGACGTACGATGTTGCTGTTGTCGGAGCCGGTGCGGCCGGTGTTGCAGCCGCGCTCGCTTCGGCGAAAACCGGCGCACGGACACTTCTTATCGAGCGCGATCCTTTCCCCGGCGGCGATCTCATCAGTGGCCTGCCTATCCTGGGAACCTGTGATTCTCGCGGGAATACAATCGTCGGTGGCGTGCTTGATGAACTCCTGGACGCCTGCAGTAGGCTCGGCGGCTACGTCGGGTGCATCTTCGACTGGCGAACATGCTGGGGTGTCTGCGTGGATCCTGAGGTGATGCGGCTGGTAATCGTGGATGCGCTGAAACAACATGGAGTGGAGTTGATGCTGGGAGGACCCGTACGCGATGTGGATGCCACGGAGAAACGGGTTCACAGCCTGTACGTCGCCGGCAACGGTGATGACAGCCCCATCGAAGCAAATTTCGTGGTGGATTGCACCGGCGATGCAGCGGTTACCTGCCTGGCCGGAGGCGAATGTGAAAAGGGCGGGCCCGGCGGCGAGTTACAGCCCGTGAGCCTGATCTTTCAGATGGGGCCCGTGGATTATGGAGAGTTGCTGCGATTCGTCCGCGACTGTCCGGGGGAAGCCATTCTCGCCGATAACCCTATTATTGAGAAATCAGCGAAGAAATGCGCCCTCGCTCTGTATGAGGATAGCTATCCGTATGTGGCACTGAGTGCGGAGGGATGGCTGCTGGGATCTGCAATCCAGTCAGATGAAATGTATCCATGCACCGCCATCTTCATGTCCCCCACCTCGCTGTCGCGCCGCGAGCTTACGCTCAACACCACGCGTCTTCCGAATGTGGACGCCACGGACAGCCGAAAGCTGAGCCGGGCCCTGCCGGTGCTGGTCGAGCAGGTTAAAACCTGCGTCCGGTTCGCGCAGGAGAAAATCCCCGGCTTTGAAAAGGCACGTCTTACGCGGGTGGCTCCGCGCATTGGTGTGCGGGAGACCAGGCGGATCATCGGAGAGCACATCCTGACAACTGAAGAGGTTCTGGAGGCCCGGCAATCCCCGGAGGGTATCGCGTTGGGTGGACATCACGTGGACATCCACGGGACCGGCACGGACCAAAAGCGCATTCCTGTCACCGATGGCGGTTCATACGGCATACCCTACGGATGCCTGCTGCCCCGGACGCTTGAGAACGTCCTGGTGGGCGGGCGCTGCCTGTCGTCGGAGCGTGAAGCAAACGGCTCGGCGCGGGTCATGGGCACCTGTTTGGCGACCGGACAGGCAGCCGGGACAGCCGCAGCTCTGTGCGCCGACCGCGACTGCTTAAATGTGCGCAATCTGCCTGTGAACGTCCTGCAGGAGACGCTCCGCAGAGATGGCGCGGTGCTTGATGCAGTGAACTGAGAGATACGCCGGGGCACGCGGCCTTTGAGTGTTACTGCCGAATGCTGTCGGCTCTTGGGTCGCGATTGTATGATGCAAAAACGCAATATTCACAGAATTCTGGAGGTGGTGAAGAATCGATCGCGAATATTGATTGAGAGAATTGGGAAGAGCAGTTTTTGTTGTATTCATTTCTTGTACAGATATTATATTATGGGTGAATAGGTGATTTGAAATGAGGCGCAACAGCGGTTTTACACTGATCGAACTCCTGGTTGTGATCGCGATCATCTAACTGCTGAAAAAGGGCAAAACACTCAATATTATGAGCAATAGTAGTATAACTATAGACACTAATACTCCAATATAAATAAGACGACCAAAGAGTTTTTCAGCAGTTAGATGATTGCCATCCTGGCAGCAATCCTCTTCCCCGTGTTTGCACGAGCACGGGAGAAGGCACGCCAGAGCTCCTGCCTGAGCAACGTCAAGCAGATGGGTCTTGCCACGATGATGTACGTCCAGGATTACGATGAAACCATGCCGATGGCAAACTCTAACGCAACAGTCCCTTATACAATGCCGGATGGTAGCACCTGGGATTCATGGGGCCCGTGGTTTGCGCTGATCCAGCCTTACGCGAAGAATCCGCACATCTTCATCTGCCCCAGCGGCGGAGATACGTATCACGGGTGTACCTCATACGGGGCAAACCGTCATATCATCCGGGTCCTCAGTTGGGACGACACGCCCATAAAAATAGCGGATATCGAATATCCCGCGCAGACGCTCCTGTACGCCGACTCGTCGGGACACGCGGATGACAACTATAGTCCCAACAACATGTGGCGGCTCGCAGCGAGCTTCCATCCCAGCTTATTCATCCCGGCCCGGCATAACGGCGGGGCCAATCTCGCCTACTGCGACGGCCATGCCAAGTGGCACAGGATCATGGAAAACGACATCTATACGGGCGACTACACATTCACAAAGCCGCCGCGGGACATCTGCTGGTACCCCGACGGACGGCCGCTTTACTGAGACGCGGCTATTTTGGCATAGTGAAACGGGTCCGGCTGTTGTCTGTGCACATGTGGCAGACGGGCCCGTCTCATTCCGAC
>JBKHJK010000387.1:0-3648 GCA_046538215.1 Armatimonadota bacterium | reverse complement strand
ATCCAGGGCCGAGCCACGGGGAGTCTTGTGGTGTGTCCAAAACCACAAAGGCTCTCCAAGCCACGGGTTTTTTGGGAGGTATCATCAGATTTATGACGCTAAACACATACCGACAATCCGCCACCTGATAGTATGGAAAGAAGGGCGCTCCTTGAATTGATGGCATAATGTTACTGTCACCAAAAACCTGCAAATGACACAGGTTTCAGGCCGAGCCACAGGGACGTTTGCGCTGTTTGCAAACTCCAAAGGCCGAGCCACGGGTCGTGTTTTGTGAATGAGCACAATTGTGTGCACAAAACCGCAAACACCCTAATAGGGATGTTTAATGCTGTCGTTAAAAGGGCCCATACCATGCAGTTGACTGACGAACACCTGATGAAAAAAACAAGAAACACCGTGGCTCGGCCTGAGATTTGCATTGTTGTTGGTGCAAAGCTCAGGTGAGAATTGAGGTCGTTGTTTTTCTCAATTCTCAGCTTCCAGCCCGAGTTACTCCCATCCGGAGAGTGTTACAACTTTTGTGCGTCATGGTTGTGGCAAATGCAAATGTATTCTCGCTATCAGGCGAGGTTTTGAAGCATCTCCAGCAGGGTCTCCACAAGTATCCCCTCCGTGCCGGGGCCGTTGAGGTTGTAGCCGATACCCGGCTCATAGCCGCCCTCGGTGAACGCCTCGTCCGTACAGAGATATCCGCAGTAATCATTGGTGATGCTGAAAACGCTGGTGTGATCGAATGGCGAGCGCTGCTTGATCTGCAGGCCGATCTCCACCAGCGTTTCGCTGGGCGTGCAGGCGATGCCCATATCGCCGATGCGGGCCGCCCACACCTCCCGTTCGATGCTGTCCTTATCCGCGTTTTCCTCTGCCCGCTCCAGCCGCATCTCCTGTCGGCGGTATTCGTAGCTGTCTTTATCTTCCACGGCGGCGAGGTCCGCTTCGACCTCTTCGGGCGTTGGATAATCGTCCGGGATCGGGAGGTTCACGGTGCGGGATTCGCAGCCGAGCGCTACGTCATCGCTGAGTGTTTCAATTTTCTCCCACGTGGCGGCGGCTTCGGCGCCCAGTGCATGGCCCACTCGCCGGCGGGAGTTGCGCCGGCGCCATGTGGGCACCTGGTCGCCCGCACAGCCGGCAGCGAAGAGCATGTGACCGCCGATGACGCCTTCGAACGCCTCGCGGGTCGTAACGATGTAATCCGGCGAGATCGCGTAATGATCGTCGCTGTTGACCACCGCGTGACAGGCGAAGCTCACCAGCGTCGCCAGCGGCTCACCGTCGGCCGTATCAACACGCAGGATGGGGACCTTGTTGTCCACGACACCCGCGCTGAGGCCGTCGAGCTCCGGAAGCGGCGAGGTCAGGCGCGGCCCGAGATGTCCCATCCGTGGCCACATATCGGCCAGCTTTGCCCCCTCCATGGAGGCCGCCACCGCCGCCTCCGGCTCCATCGTCAGGTTCATGGCCACTTCTTTCGTCTCGATGTTCACGGGGCGGCGGTTGAAGGAGATACCCCACGCGCGGCCCGAGCCACACCCGACGCGCACCGGCTGCATGTGCTCGTACGCCTCGGAGACCAGGCCGGCCAGCGAGTCCATCAGCGTGACGCGGTAATCCTCCGAGACCGCCTCCTTGAGCTCCTCGGTCATGTATCCCACCGGCTCCAGGGCGGGCCCGAAATGCGTGTGGCTGCCGCAGATCATCACATTCTTCGGCGGGATGTCCGTGTCGGCCTCGATGCGCTCGCGAGTTTCGGCAACCGTCCGTGCCTGCACGCCGATGAGGTCGGTGCAGACAAAGCCGACGGTGGTTTCGCCGTTGTCGAGAACCAGCACGCGCGCCTCCAGCGGGTCCTGTAGTGCGGTGGCTCCATGGTCCCTGTTGCCGTATCCGGCCATGGGCGCGCCGAGGGGTGGTGTTATATCGCAACTTGCAAATCCGGCCTGTAGTGGCATCATTGTCACGCTCCAGGTATCACATTCGACCGGCATCTCTGGCGAAGCTGCACAAACCACAGCCCGCTGTCGTCTAATAAACGGTTGGGCCGGAGGTGTCCACTTCGCCGGATGAATCGGGCTCTGACTGCGGATACGTTCGTGGCCGGGCTGTGCCGAACCTTTGCACCTGCGCCCGGCGTGCGAAAATTACGAAAAAACTGGTTTACCGTCTTGACAGGTGGGTACACCTACTATAGAATGTAGTAGTAAACAACTATCGGATGTAGTAATAAACAGGAGGTGTCAGTAATGTTCACGGCGAACCGCAGATACTGGCTTATAGGATTGATAGTCGTTTTACTGGCACTCGGCCTGACCTTGATAACCGGATGTGGCGGCAGCGATATTGACGACGATGACGGGTATAGCTCGGGTGAGTACGGCTACCCGCAGTACAAGAACCTGACGATTATCCTGCGGGTTGTCGATCCAGATGGTGTTCCCGTCGGTGGAGCGAGCGTGTGGGTGGACGACCATGAGGATGACAGAACCACCGGCCGCCGGCTGCATCCGCTGGGCGACGGGTATCCGCGATCCTGGCAAGGACGGCTGGCAAACTGGACCAGCGACGACTACCGCGTGGTCATGAACTACCGGGGCGACCAGGACACCTTCACCATCGCTGCCGGGAAGCACGGATACTGGAGTGACGAAACCCGCGTGTCAATTGGTGACTGGGAGCCCGACGAGATCTTCGTCAGAGACGAGCTGGTACTGGTGCCGAAATCTGGAGTAGTGTACCAGGCACAGGTTGAAGACAAAGAGGCAGATAAGGTTGAAGCTGACAGTGACTTCGAGCGCGAACCTGAAGAAAAGCCAACGATCACAATAGGCGAAGAGTAAGCCTAAAAGGCACCTACCTCCCCCGGGGCGGTCAGAAATGGCCGCCCCTTTTTGCTATGACGGACACCATTTCACGTTACCATCCTTAAGCCTATCAAAGATAAGCTATTGCTGATAACATATTTGCATGATAATATTAGTTAGGTGATCGCTCGACAAAAATAGACCGGAGAAGAAATGGGATGGAAGAATTCCGTAAAATGCGCGGACGGATCAAGCAGAACACGGCATGGATTGCTCTCCTGTGCATGGGCCTGCTTCTGGTTGCTTTGCTATCCGATGAGTCTAGTGATTTTGCGAAGCTTGAAAAGCTCATTTCACAATGGCAAATCATTGTCGCCCTATCGGCATTCGGTACCACGCTTGTATTCGTTTTTTGGCCCGATCTTTCGTATAAGATTGATAACGTGTTTCTTCGGACCCGTCAACAAGTAGATCACATGATCTGCAAGCGACTACTGGACATTGCTGAACAGCATGCCGACGAGAAATCTCTCGACGCGACACACTTACGAAACACCTTGGATTCTGAACAGACACACAGAAGACTTATGGATTTATTCTACGAGTATGCCAGTAACGAAGATGTTGTCAATCCGGTGCTCAGAAGCCACGCATTCGACTATTGGGGCGATTATCTAACCTATATGCAGGCATTCGCACTGATCACCCTTAGCGCCCTGGCGGTAGTTGCAGTAGCACTGTTTACGGGCTTCGGCGCAGTAGATGGTGTGGTCCTAGCATTACTGTTGGGGCTCGACTTGATAGTGGTTAGCCAAGCTGTCAGAGGCAAAACCCGCACCAAGAT